>NZ_JANPLK010000040.1 GCF_031426495.1 Gemmatimonas sp.
ACGACGCTCCCGCCCGATACTGCACCCACACCACGTTCTTCTCCGCCCTCGATAGCCCCGGTCGACCTCGCTCCACCATCTCGTTGCTCCAGTGAGTGTGTGCAACTACGCCCTGTTGCACTCACTGGTTGAATCCGCCACGGTCTGAAACCAGAACTCGGACCACTGACCTCTGGATCCGCCCAAATCCAAGCGCAGTCCTCAGCGCCGCTTCCCGCGCACCGTGATCATGCCGACCGGGCTGCCGTAGTCATCATTCCCCATCGGCAATCCCGGTGGCGCGATCCACGCGCCGCCGTCGGCGCGCACAGTGACGCGATGCATGCCGGGTGCGAGTTTGAGTTCGGCGCGCCACCGTCCGTTCGTGGCACGCCGCATCTGCGTGATCGTCCACTCGGTGGCATCACCCATCAGCTCGACCGATTCCGCGCGCGGCGCGTCGATCAACAACACCACGCGCAGCGTGTCGCCATCGGGCGCCGACACACCCTGTTCCACCGAGAGCGAATCGACGGCTCCCAGCGTGCGCGTCTCGAAGGCAAGAATCCCACCCGGCGTGCCGTCGGCGCCGCGGAAGGGCAGGCGCGAGATGCGCACGCCGATCGCGAGCACGGGCGCAAAGCTACGCGCGCGGTGGTTGTCGAGATCATCGCGAAGGGCCGTGCCGCCAACCGTGGCAGCGTTGGTCGCGGCGGCGCCGACGAGCGACAGCCACGCGGTGACTGGCTGCACGACCGCCAGTGATGCGACCGTCGGCAGCATGCTCTGCTTGGGCGCGAGCGCGTCGCTGGAAATCCACGTGGCGACCGGCGAGGTCACTGACACCAGCCACGTGGTGGGCCCGGTGTTGAAGCCAAGCGACGCGATGCCGGTGGCAATGTCACGGCGCTGAAGGGAGCGCGTGGTGCGATTGCTCACGAGTCGCGTGGATCCCCCGACCGTCGGCATCGTAATCGCGTCGGGCTCGTCGATCGTCAGCGTCTGCGTGGTCGTGCGCGTCGCACGCTCGACCGAGAAACCGAACGAGAACTCCATGCCCGCCAGATTCGTCATCATGCCCGCTTCGGCGCGACTGATGGCGCCCACGTCGACGCGACGCGAGACCGTTGTGTCGGCCGCGCGCAGGTCGAGGCCACCAGCCGACATGGGGGGCATCGCATTGCCGAGAATGCCGGCCGTCAGGTTGGCGCCGTTCACCGCCGCGTGCCCGTAGCTGATGGCGCTCCACACCCGCTGCTCGCCCACACGGGCTCGCGCGCGAAGGGCGAGCGTGCCTTCAAGCTGCCCGTCGGTACCCACGCCTTGCGGCACGCGCCAATTCCCCGTACCCAAGGCAGAAAGACGCACGCGGCCGATGCGGCCGAGCGGCTGCGTCGCGCCAAGCCACAAATCGTTGCGCTGCGTGAGCGTGTTCCCGGTGCCGTCGGGCAGGGCCGCCATGCCCAGGACCGACAACGTGGAGGCGTCGGTGACTGGACCAATAGTGGCTGCTGGCGCGATCGGCGCGTCGCCGCGCACCTGCGCGGCAAGCGACGGCGCAATCGTCAGACCCGCCACCGCCCACGACACCAACGCTGACGGTGCAAACGCGCGTGGCAAAGCCCATCCGCGGCTCGGGAACGAGCGGCGGCGCGACGCGCTGAGTGGGAGGTGAGCGGGCGTCACGAATCAGGAGGGCGGACCGGCTTGCGGTCGCTCGTCGCGGGAGTGGACGGCGACACGGCACCGGAGACCGTACCTCGAACATAGCGATTCAACGCGTCGAGAGCCATACCGGGCCCACGCTGCGAGTTCTTTGCCACCGTGGATTGCAGCCCCAGCAGTGCGTCGTCGGACTTGGGCATCCGGGCGATCGCGGAGACCGCCTCGCGTGCCGTCGCCGCCGGCACCCCGCGTTTGACCACATCGGCCAGCACCACCAGCGCCGTCACGGCGGTGCCGGGCGGACGCGTGCCTCGCACGACCATCAGGGTTCTGGCGTCGATGCCTGCCCGCAGTGCGGTGGCTCCGGCGTCGAGCTCGGCGACGGTACTGCCGTCACCGAGCGCATCCTTGGCTTCCGCGAGCGCGGCCGCATGGGCGCGTACCACTAGCAGAATGCGTTGGCCACCCACCCGGCGGGCGGCACCCTCCAGCGCGCGATTGATCAGGGGCGCGGTGGGCAGTCCCTTGGCCGCCGCGTCTTCGAGCAGCAGCCGCAGCGCGTTGGCGGTGAGCGTGTCGAACCGGGCGGCGTCGAACTGCCCCTGCGGATCGCGAAAGAACACGGTGTCGATCGACGCCACCAGCGACGCGGCCGACCGTACCGAGTCCGCGTGGCTCGTGGACACCACAGTCGCGGCCGCCAGCGGCGAGGCGATCGTGGTGGAAAGCAGCCGCAGCGTGAGCCACCATGCGGTCCGTGCGCGGGGCCTCATTGCGGGCCGTCCACGACGACGGCGTTGGCCGGGCCATACCCCTCGTCGGGCACCTGCGGCGCCAGCGGATCAACGAGCCAGGTGCGCCCGTCGATCACGAAGGCATACACATGACGGCCGGGCGGCAACGGTACCCTCGCCGTCCATGCCCCGTCGGGACTACGGCGGATCATCGGCGTGGCGTGCTCGTCCCAGCCGTTGAAGTCACCGACCAGCGCGACGCCCTGAGCGGAGCTCGGCAGCGTGAGGTCGAAGCGGATCGCGTCGCCGCTTTCCGCCGTCGTGCCTACCGGGCCCGCTGCCGGCGCGGCACCCGCGAATGCACTGCCGGCGCGCTGGACGGCGACTTCGGGCCGCCACGGACGCATGACGCTCACGACCAACACCGCCGCCGCCGTGGCGCCCCACCACCATCGAGGGCGCAGCGCGCCGCCGAACCGACGGGTGGGAGCGTGCATGGCTTCGGCCAGTACCGCGGTCGTACAGCGGGCTATCTGGGCGGCATCCGTGGCAGGGACGCGGGCGTACGACGCCCTGAGGCGGGCCACCAAGGTGGCGTCGTCCGTGAACGAGCTGAGGTCGAGATCGTTGGGCTCGTTCGGCCCGCCTGAGTGCGCGCTAGTCAAGCGACCTCCCGAGCAGGGCGCGCAGCCGCTCGCTGCCTCGCTTCACGCGCATCTTGAGCGCCGATTCGCCGGCGCCGGTCATCGCCGACATCTCGCCGTACTCCAGCCCCTCGGCGTACTTGAGCAACAGCGCTTCCCGCTGGAGCGGGTCGAGCTGGCCGAGTGCATGCACGAGCGCGGCGTCTTCGACGCCGGTCGCGAGCCCAAGGGGAGGGGCCGGCGCGTTCTCAAGAGCGATTTCGTCTTGCACGAACCGACGCGTGCGACGACCGCGGGAGGTAAGGGCGTTGCGGCACTGGTTGGTCAGAATGCGAAAGAGCCACCCGCGGAACTGATCGCGCTCGTCGTACCGACCGATGGCGAGGTACGCGCGCAAGAAGGAGTCCTGAACCACGTCCTCCGCATCTGCTCGCTCCCCCAGCATGTGGTACGCGAAACGCCAGCACGCGTCGTAATACCTCGACACCAGAGTCCCAAAGGCGTCGGGGTCACCAGCGCGGGTCCGAACGACCAGCTCCGCGTCAGTCATCGGTGTACAACAGCCCATCCGCGATGCGCGTCACCAGAAGCCCCGGTTCCGAGCCGACGCGCCCACCATGCACCGATCATCCCCCGATCGTTGCTACGGCAAGCATCATCGACAGCGCGACGAACAGCGAGGTCGCCAACTTGTTTACACCACCAACTCGACGAAGCAACAGGTCCGCGTCCGCCTGCGGTAACTGCTGCTGTACCACCAGTCGGTTCGCCGCGCGGGCCCGACGATACAGGAACCAATTGGCCGTCCCGCCCGACGCCAGCATCGTGGACACGAACACCGCCGCGTTCATCATGAGCAGCCACTCGTTCTCCGGCTGCTGCATGGCGGCCATCGTGAGCGGCTTGTCGGTGCCGGTCAGCAGTCGGAACGCGATACCGGGCATCAGGAAGAAGAAGGCAAACGGCAGATACAGCTTACGGTACAGGAACCACGCCGGCGGAAAGGCGATCGCGGCACTCCAGTTCCACGTCGGCACAAACGACGCGTCCTCGAAGAACGGCGCCATCTTCCGTCGGTACACCTTCTCCCACTTGGGGCCGATGAAGGCTTCCATCTCACCGTCGCTCGGCTGCTCGAGCGACCGCTGCTGATTCTGCTTCTGCGCCCAGCGCGGCAGCTCGTTCTTCGGCATCTCCGGCGGCACCTCCGGCGGCGTGTCCGATCCGGACGGCATCGGCGGCATCGTCACGAGGCCACCGACACCGTGGCGGCGGCAGGCTGTTGCTGACTCAGGCAATGCAGCGTACCCAGGCCCCACACCAGATCCACCGCGTGAATGCCCACGATGCGATGATCAGGCAGCAGCGCCGCCAAAATGTTCAACGCGATGCGATCGTTCGGATCGTTGAATGTGGGCACGATGCATACGCCGTTGGCGATGTAGAAGTTGGCGTAGCTGGCCGGCAAGCGCGTCCCGTCCATGATGACGGCGCGCGGATACGGCAGTGTGACCACCCGAATCGGTTCGCCGCGCGCATCCGTCGCGCGCTGCAAGCGGTGCAGGTTGTCGAGTGACCGCGCGTGATTCTCGTCAGCGGGATCGTCTTCATGCGCCAGCACCACCACGCCCGGCGACACGAAGCGCGCGATGTCGTCCACGTGTCCGTGCGTATCGTCGCCCACGCATCCCTCGCCCAGCCAGATGGTGTGCGTGATGCCCAGGTACGTGTGAAACGCGCGCTCGTAGTCGGCGCGCGTGAAGCCCGGATTGCGCACCTGCACATCCGACAGCAACCACTCTTCCGTCACCAGCATCGTGCCGAGTCCATCGGTCTCGATGCCGCCGCCTTCGAGAATCAGGCGCTGTCCGTTGTCGTGACGCATCGCCTCCACACGCGGCAGCGACGTCACTCGCGCCACCGCCTCCGGCACCTGCACGTCGAGCGCATAGTTGTCGTACTTGCTCCACGCGTCGAAGCCCCAGTGCACGAGCGCCACGCTGCCGTCAGCGCGCTGCACGCCGGTCGGTCCCGAGTCGCGCAGCCACACGCGGTCCGTGGCCTGCACATGCAACCGATACTGCCCGGCATCCACGCCGTGCATTGTGAGCGCGGCACGTGCTTCGTCGCACACCGCGTCGTTCTGACAGAGAATCTCCACACGCTCGTACGGCGCGAGCGCCCGCACGATTTCGGCATACACCCACGGGATCGGCGCGAACTTGCCGGGCCAGTCGGGTTCGTGCGTGGGCCACCCGATCCACGTCGCGTCGTGACGCTCCCATTCGGCAGGCATCCGCACGGGACCGAGTGCGGACAACTCGATGCGGCGACTCAACGACCGGCCAGCCAACGCTGCGTGATCGGCCCGTAGGCGTCGATGCGGCGATCGCGCAGGAATGGCCAATTGCGACGCGTCTCCTCGATCAGGCCGAGGTCGCACGTCGCGACGAGAATCTCCGGCTCCGTGTCCGCCTGCGCGAGATACCGACCGAACGGATCGGCGATGAATGACTGGCCGAAGAACTCGAGACCGTCGGTGCCGGGCTCGGGCTCGAAGCCGACGCGGTTCGGCGACGCCACGAACACGCCGTTGGCGATCGCGTGCGCGCGCTGCGCCGTGCGCCACGCATCGACCTGCGCGTCGCCAAACGTGGCCTTCTCGCCCGGATGCCAGGCGATGGCCGTAGGATAGAACAGCACCTGCGCGCCAAGCAACGCCGTGATGCGCGCGGCTTCCGGGTACCACTGATCCCAGCAGATCAGCACGCCGATATCCGCATACTTTGTGCGCCATACGCGGAAGCCACTGATGCCGGGATGCGCTTCGTGGCGCAGATCCGCCGTGACGTCGCCGGGGGCGAAGTAGTACTTCTCTTCGAAGAGCGGATCGTGCGGGATGTGCATCTTGCGATACGTCCCGAGCACGCTGCCGTCGGCATCGATCACCGTGGCGGAATTGCGATACAGCCCGGCCGCCTCGCGCTCGTAAAACGGAACGACGATCACGACGTCGAGTTCCTTCGCGAGCGCCTGGAACTTGTGCACCGTCGGTCCGTCGGCCGGCTCGGCGATGTCGAACCGCTCGGGCTTTACGCTCTTGCAGAAGTACGGCGCATTGAAGAGCTCCTGCAAACAGATGATCTGCGCACCACGTGCGGCGGCTTCGCGCACACGCGCGACCGCACGCGTCACGTTGGCTGCGAGATCATCCGAGGCGGTGTCCTGAATGACACCGATGTTCACGATGTTGGCCATCACGAAAAGTCATCGATACCGGGGCCGGGGGCAACGTGGCGGGATCACCGTTTTTTCGGTGCCGGCTTTGCCTCACCCTTCGGCTCACGCTTGGTCTTGACCACGGGGGGCTCGAGCACCGGCTGCAGGTAGGCCAAGAGAATGCGCCGCAAGTCGTCGAGCAACGGTTTCTTCTCGGCGGCCACAGCGCGTCCACGACGGGCCAGCAACGACTGCCCCAGCGAAGCGGCCACAAGCGCAATGCGGCGTCGATCACGGGTGGCGAGCTTCGGGTTCCGCGCCGCGAAGAGCACGTCGAGCCGGTCGACGAACGACTCGAACAACTGCGCCCGCAGGCGGGTCGGCGCCGAACGGGTGTCGTCGCCCGGGCCTTCCACAGTGGCGAAGACGCGACGAAACGCGGGGTGCGTATCGTGAAATTCGGCGAGCGGCTTTACGATGCGATCGATCAGACGATCGAGGGGCAAGCCGTGCGGATCGATGGGAAAGGCGCGCTCATGAATGGCGCGCATTTCGTCGGCGTAGCGCAGTGCGAGCGCCGCCAGCACGGCATCGCGGTTAGGGAAGAACTGGTACAGCGAACCCTTCGCGGTGCGCGCGCGGAGGGCGATCGCTTCAGCGGTCGCGGCTTGCAGACCGTGCTCGGCGATCACGGAGGCCGCCGCCTCGAGTAGTAGTTCCACCCGCGCCTGCCCGCGCGACTGTCGAGGTCGCCGCCGATACGCATCGGGCGCTTCGGCGTCGACGATCGGTAATGGGGCGACCGGCGCCTTGGCGACCGGAGCGTTGGCGACCGGCAACGACTCGTCGGTGGCGATGCGAGCGATGGGACGGGGCGCACGTTTGACGGGCATCGCCAACGATACCGCGTGCGGTAGACCTTGACAATGCGACGCGACCGTCAAGATTTAACAGCGTTAGGTAAATAGAACATCGTTCTCCACGCGCCACTTCCCAGAGGTCCCATGCGTTCTTTCCGTCATCGCGCGACGGCGGTCGTCGTCGCGTCGGCATCGTTCCTGTTCGCCGCGTGCGCCTCGGGTGGGGCCTCGGCAGCCGCCCGCACCGAAGGCACCCAGAACAGCGTCCCCAGTGCCTCGCAGAAGGCGATCGCCAACGCGATCGACGCGAGCACGGCGCCGTTCGTGGGCTCGCTCAAGACGAAGAAGTACTATCCGCAGAGCTGCCACACGGTGAAGCTGATCAAGGCCGAAGACAAAGTCGGCTTCGTTTCGATGAAGGACGCGCAGGATGCCGGATTCACGCGCGACGCGTACAATACGGACTGCCAGTAGCCTTGGGTTACCGTCGTTAACCGCGGATATACAGCGCCACGACGTCCATGACGTTGGTGCCGGTGGGGCCGGGGCGAAGCAGCGCCTCGGCCGCATCGAGCGGAAACCACGAACGGCCGGTACTGAGGTCGTCTTCGGGTACCCGGCCGGCGCGGCGGGCCAGGGCGGGCACCGCGGCGTCGACAATGGCGCCGGCGGCGTCGGTCGGACCGTCACGCCCGTCAGTGCCGGCCGCCAAGATGCTGATTTTCCACGAGCGCGGGTCGCCGTAGGCGGCTGCTTCCTCGAGGGCCAGCGCGGCCGACAGGGCGAGCACCTGCATCCGACCGCCGCGCAGGGGTTCGTCCGACCACGGCACCTCCAGCGATTCGTCTTCATTGCGCGACATCGCCCGATCGGCCGTTTCGCGCAAATTCACTACCGGCTCGCCGCCGCACACGAGCAGCGTATCGCCGTGCACGTCGGGGGCCGCCTGCAGCGCCAGTCGCGCCAGCTGATCGCCCAATTGCGCGGCGTCGCCCTCGAGCGGCACCTGTTGGACCACCACCTGCGCGATGCCGAGCGCGCGCGCCTCGTGCGCGAGGGCCTGCACCGCATCGGCGTTGCGTGCCACCAAGGTGTAGCCCACGCGCGTGAACGCGGCATGATCCGTGGCCGGCACGCGGGGTGGATTGCTGGCGCCTTCAAGGCCCAACACTGTGCCCATCACACGCTCCACGCGCGAACGCATATCGTGCGCGTCGAGCAGCGCCAGGAATGTGGCGTCGTCCAGCGGATCGGCGGTGCAGGGACCCGAGCCGATCACGGCCGGATCGTCGCCGATCACATCGGAGATCGCGAACACCGGCACATGTTCGGCCCCGTGCTGCACGAGACTGACCGCAAGACGGCCGGCACCCCATCGCAGCACCCGACGTCGGATCGCGTTCATCTCGTGAATGGCGAGCCCCGACTCGAGCAGGGTCTCGGCGAGGTTGGCCAGATGCGACTGCGCGCGATCGGCATCGCCCACTTCCTGCGACAGGGTCGCGATCGGCGCGGCACAGAGGGCGGTGGTGCCACCGGATAGCAACACGAGTACGATACTGCCGTCGTCGATGCTGTGGGCGAGATCATCGATCGCGTCGGCGGCGTCGAGCGACGCAGGACCGGGAACCGGATGATCACCGACCATGAGCCGGATGCGGGCCGGCAGGTCACCACCCACATCATTGCGCTTCGGTTCGTGCGCGGCGACCACGAGGCCGCCGTGTACCGTGCGCCCGCGCTGATCGAGCGCGTCGAGGGCGCCGGCCATCATCGCCGGTGCGGCTTTCCCCAGCGCAATCACGTACACCGGGGCCTGTGCGGACAGTGACGGACGGGCGTCGAACCACGCGCCCACCGCGTCGCGTGTACGCGGAAACGGCGCCGCGCCCTGCACCGCGGCACGATAGAGTGCCGCCAGCAGGGCGCGGGGATGCTGCGAAGAATTCACAAACGGAATATCGCGGCGTGCGCAGGCAGATGCCTCTGCGCGTTCGCCTCAGTGCGAGCCGCCGGCGTGCGAGATCGCGGCGCCGAGCTCGGTGTAGGCATCAGCCGACATCTGGTTGAACGACGCGGTCACGTACGAGATCTTGCCCGACGGATCGATCACGTACAGCGTGCGCTTGTGGTAGCCGGTGCCCGTGTTGGCGCTGTACGCCACGCCAACCTTGCGATCGGTGTCCGCCGCGAAATGGAACTGAAACTTCGCGTCCTTGGCCCACGCGATGAGTGCCGTGTCCGTATCGATGCTGACGCCCACGAGCGTGACCTTCTTACCGCTCTGAAACGTCTGCGCGTACTTGTCGCGATACGATTCCATCTGCACCGTGCAGCCGCTGGTGCGCGCCTTCGGGAAGAAGGCCAGCACGACGGTCTCGCCCTTGTGCTCGGAAAGCTTGAACGGCTTCTTGGCGACGCCGTCCGCCGTGACGACGGTCACCGTAAAGTCAGGCGCCATCTCGCCGACCTTGAGCGGCGTGAGTGCAGCGGCGGGCGCAGCCTGCGCATCAGCGATGGACGGAGCGAGTGCGGCGAGAGCGAGCAGTGCGACGAAACGAGCGGCACGTGAGCGAATGGACATCAAGAACTCCGGGAAAGTATGGACGGGGATCGGGCGGGTGTCGCTGAACGGAGACGGTCGCTGACCACGCGTGGGGACAACGTTCTACTCCAAAGTAACGTTTCCGGCCCATTTTGACCGGAAATCGGTCGATTCGGCGTGGCACGACCCCTGCCTGATGATGGTGGTGCAAGCACGATCATCTCAGGAGGATCCATGACTCAAATCCGTACGCGCATGCGTCACGTCTCGTTGCTGCTCGCCCCACTCGCCTTTGGCGTGCTGACGGCCTGCGGTGGAGCCGACCAGCGGCTCGACGAGCAACTGAAGGCCGATCTGGCCGCCGCCGCGCAGGCGCCTGGCGCGCGAGGTCAGTTCGCGAGTCCGGCGGAGTTGGGCTATCCGCAAGGGTATGCTCCACAGTATCCAGGTCAGTATCCAGCGCAGTATGGCTATCCGCAGCCTGGGTACCCGCAGGGCTACCCGCCGGCAGCGTATCCGCCGCAGTATCCCGCGCCGCAGCCGCAGACGCGGGTGGTTTATGTGCCGCAGCAGTCGTCGGTTCGACGGACGAGTAGCACCGGGAGCGGTGGTGGCTCGACCGGAAGTTCGGGAACGCGGTCGGGTACGCAGCCGGCCAATACACAGAAGGGCGCCATCATTGGCGCGGCCACGGGTGCGGCGATCGGTGTTGCCACGTCGCGTGACAAGGTGAAGGGTGGAGCGATCGGTGCCTTGGGGGGCGCCGTGTTGGGCGGCATCATTGGTCATCAGATCAAGAAGCCGTAGTGCGTAGGTGAGGGGGAGTTGCAGGACGTGCTTCGTGGAGGGGCGCGCACACGCCGTCACCGGGATTCCGGTGGCGGCGTGTTCTGCGTATATGCTCCGCGCTAGGCAATGACGGTGAGTGCGCCGGCGCGGACGTTCACGGTGATGTCGCAGGTCGCCGCCTGCTGCAATTCTCCGTCAGTCTCGAACATCGGCGGCTTCTCGAAGTGCAGGAGAAAGTGACGGTCGCGATGGAATGACACATGCGGCGACGTGAGATGCGTACCACGGATCGCGCGGGCGAACAACGGCACCCTCGCCCAGGGCGCAACATCGCGAATGGTGACGCAATCGAGCGCGCCGTCATCGAGTTCCGCGTCGGGCGCGATACGGAACGCACCGCCGAAACAGCGGCCGTTGGCGAACACCGTCATGAGCGTTCGGCTCATGATGGCCGAGTCGCTCGCCATGTTGGCGCGGAAGCCGCGGTAGCCGAACAATGCGCCGAGCGCGGTGCTGACGTACGCCGCGGTGCCGCGCAGTACGCCCGGTGTGCGCATGCGTTCCAGCACTTCCACGTCGAATCCGAAACCGGCGGCATTCACGAACGGGACGTCATTCACGAAGCCCACGTCTACCGTATGCGTGGCGCCGGCGGCGATGTGCGCGGCCATGCGCGCCACGTGGTGCACCGGCACGGCGAGCGACTTCGCGAAATCATTGCCCGTACCGGCGGCGAAGATGGCCAGCGGCACGCGCCCGCCGCCACCTGCTTCGCCCGCGAGCAACCCGCGCACTGCATGACTGACCGCGCCGTCGCCACCTACCACGGCGAGGGCGCGGGCGCCGGCAATACTCGCGTCGGCGGCGATGCGTGCTTCGTCGCCACGAGCGCGGGTTTCGCGCAGTTCCACGCGAAGACCAGCCGTGTGCAGCGCGTCGGATGCGGCGCGCGCGACACGCGCCGCGCGTCCGCGGCCGGCGGCAGGATTCACCAACAACACGATGGGTGCGGTCATCCGGGCGAGGCGAAATGAAGCATGCCAGCGGCGTAACGGGGTTTCTGGCGATCTCGTGCGATACGTCACGGAGTGTGCGATCCGCTGTCGCCAACTTACCCCCGTACCCGCTCGGCCCGCTGGATTGCAGTCCGGTCGGCGCCTCTGATGATGCACCTCAAGGAGAGCAAGCACCATGAAGTCTATTCCGTCTGTATTCACCGCCGCCGTTGCGGCGTTCGCGCTGTCGGCCTGCAGCGATGGCACGAGCCCGTCATCGGCAAACAAGGTTGGCGTCGGCTTCCAGCTGGCGCGCACGTCGTCGGCCGCCTCGGTCATGGCCGCCAGCGTCGACGGCAGCGCGCCCAGCGTGCCGGGCACCATGCCCACCATTACCACGTCGCCGGCGGGCATGAGCATCACGCGCGATGGCGACGTGTTGCTGGTGACGAAGGCGCAGCTCGTGGTGCGCAACGTGAAGCTCAAGTCGGCGTCGGCCGTATGCTCGGACGACGATGACGACGAGTCGTCGTCGAACAGCGTCGCGCTCGGTATTGGCGCCACCGTGGCCAACGCATCGGCCTCCGCCAGCTCGGACGACGATGACGACGCGTGCCCGACGTTCCGCGTCGGTCCGTATCTGGTGGACGTTCCCGTGAGCGGCGCTGACGGTGCGCGCGTTGCCGTTGAAGTGCCGGCCGGCACCTATTCGTCCATCCGTCTGTGGTTGCACAAGGTCACGAGCAGCGACTCCGCCGACCTCGCCTTCCGTCGGGCCAATCCGGATTTCCGCGACATCAGCCTGCGTCTCGAAGGCACCTTCAACGGCACGCCGTTCATCTTCGTGAACGATGTGAACGCGAAGCTCACCGTGCCGCTCGCCGAACCGCTCGTGATCGGCACCGGTGGTGATGATGTCACGGTCACGATCGACCTGAGCACCTGGTTCCTGCGCGCATCGGGCGGCTTGTACTCGCCGGCCGCCGCGAACACGCCGGGGCAGACGCGGGCGCAGGTGCAGAACAACATCCGGAATGCATTCCGGGCGTTCAAGGACAAGAACAAAGATGGGCGCGAAGATCGCTGAGGGCGAAGTAAGGGGTAGGGAGTAGGGGGTATGGAGTAGGGGGTACGGAGTAGTGAAACGGGCTGCAGAGAGAGTCTCTCCGCAGCCCGTCGTCCTTCACGACTCCCTACCCCCTACTCCCTACCCCGTACTGTTTTTCACTTCCCGATGAGGCTCCGCAGCACATACGGCAGGATCCCGCCGTTCTTGTAGTACTGCATTTCTTCCGGCGTATCGATGCGGCAACGCGCGCTGAACGTCTTCACCGAGCCATCCGCCGAGGTGGCCTTCACCGTGAGCGTGGCCCGCGGCGTGAGCGTGTCGTCGAGTCCCACGATGTCGTACGTCTCGAAGCCCGTGAGCCCCAGCGACTGACGCGTTTCGCCGTTCACGAATTCGAGCGGCAGCACACCCATGCCCACCAGGTTGCTGCGATGAATGCGCTCGAAGCTCTCGGCGATCACCGACCGCACGCCCAAGAGCATCGTGCCCTTGGCCGCCCAGTCGCGCGACGAACCGGTGCCGTACTCCTTGCCGGCGATCACGATCTGCGCGACGCCCGCTTCCTGACGCGCCATCGCCACATCGTATAGCGCTTCCGGCTCGGCGCCCGGCGCATCGGTCGTCCACCAGCCTTCCTTGCCGCCGGTGAGTTCGTTCTTGAGACGGATGTTCGCGAACGTGCCGCGCATCATCACCTGGTGATTGCCGCGACGTGCGCCGTACGAATTGAAATCCTTCTTCTCCACGCCGAGCGACAGCAAATACTTGCCGGCCGGGCTCGCACCGGCAATCGAACCGGCCGGCGAGATGTGGTCCGTAGTGATCGAGTCGCCGAACATGCCGAGCACGCGCGCGCTGTTGATCGGGCGAATGCCCGGCGGCGTCATCGTCATGCCCTCGAAGTACGGCGGGTTCTGCACGTACGTGGAGTCGGCCTGCCAACCGTAGCGCGCGCCGGTGCTGGCTTCGATCGCCTGCCAGTACTTGTCACCGAGGAACGCGTTGGCGTACTGCGTGGTGAACTGCTCACGCTTCACACTGGAGAGAATCGTGTCTTCCACTTCCTGTGCCGACGGCCAGATGTCGCGCAGGAACACCGGACCATCGGTGCCGACACCGAGCGGCTCGGTGGCCATGTCGATATCCATGCGGCCGGCCAGCGCGAACGCTACGACCAGCGGCGGCGACGCGAGATAGTTGAAGCGCGTCTGCGGATTCACGCGACCTTCGAAGTTGCGGTTGCCCGACAGCACGGCGGCAACATTCAGCTTGCCCTCGTCGATCGCTTCGCTGATCACCGTCGGCAGCGGACCGGAGTTGCCGATACACGTCGTGCAGCCGTAGCCGACCACGTTGAAGCCGAGCGCGTTGAGCGACTCCATCACGCCGGCCTTGACGAAGTAATCGGTGGCCACCTTGGAGCCCGGCGCCAGCGACGTCTTCACCCACGGCTTGGTCTTGAGGCCGAGCTTCACGGCCTTCTGCGCCAGCAAGCCGGCGGCGAGCATCACGCTCGGGTTGGACGTGTTGGTGCAGCTCGTGATGGCGGCGATCACCACATGCCCATCGGACAGCGTGAACGTCTGGTCGCGATACTCAACCACCACGCCTGCTGACTCGACCGGACCGCCTTCGGCCACCATGGTTGCGGCGGCCGTCGCGCTCGCGGCGCCATTGGCAGCGCGCTGCGCGGCGAGCGCCTCACGATACATCGCCTTGCTCTGCGAGAGCGGCACACGATCCTGCGGACGCTTCGGACCGGCTAGGCTGGGCACCACCGTGCTCAGGTCGAGCTCGAGCGTATCGGTGAACACGGGATCCGGCGTGGCGTCGGTGCGGAAAAGACCCTGCGCCTTCGTGTACGCTTCCACCAGCGCGACCTGCTCGTCGCTGCGTCCCGAGAGGCGCAGATACTTGAGCGTCTCTTCGTCCACCGGGAAGAAGCCCATCGTGGCGCCGTACTCCGGAGCCATGTTGGCGATCGTGGCGCGGTCGGCCAGCGCGAGGCTGGAGAGACCGGTGCCGTAGAACTCCACGAACTTGCCCACGACTTTCTTCTTGCGGAGCATTTCGGTGCAGGTGAGCACCAGGTCGGTGGCGGTGGCGCCGGCCGGCAGCTTGCCGTGCAGCTTGAAGCCCACCACTTCCGGAATCAGCATGCTCACCGGCTGCCCCAGCATGGCGGCCTCGGCTTCGATGCCACCCACGCCCCAGCCCATCACGCCCAGGCCGTTGATCATCGTGGTGTGCGAGTCGGTGCCCACCAGCGAGTCGCAGTAGGCCAGCGTCTCGGTGCCATCCTTCGCCGTGAACACCACCTGGCCCAGGTACTCGAGATTGACCTGGTGGCAGATGCCCGTGCCCGGCGGAACCACGCGGAAATTGTGGAGCGCGGTCTGGCCCCATTTCAGGAACTGATAGCGCTCGAGATTGCGCTCGAACTCGAGTTCCGTGTTGATCAGCAGCGAGGCTTCGGTGCCGTACTCGTCGACCTGCACCGAGTGGTCGATCACGAGGTCGACGGGCTGGAGCGGGTTGATCTTGGTCGGGTCGCCGCCGAGGGCAACCATGGCGTCGCGCATGGCGGCCAGGTCGACGACGCAGGGGACGCCGGTGAAGTCCTGCAGCAGCACGCGGGCGGTGCGGAACGCGATCTCCTTGTCGACGGCGGCCTTCACATTCCAGCGGGCCAGCGCCTCGACATCGGCGCGCTTCACGAAGGCGCCGTCTTCACCGCGGAGCAGGTTCTCGAGCAGCACGCGCAGCGAGAACGGGAGGGTGGGGGCCGTACTCCCCGAAAGCGCATCGAGGGCGCCGAGGTTGAAGTACGCGTACTGACGGTCGCCCACGACCAAGGTGGAGCGGCTGCCGAACGAATTGGGATGCGACATGGAAGGGTTGGTCCTGCGCGGGCCTTTCCCCAGGGGTCGACCGCACGCGTTGCTGGACGGAGCCACTCATCGCGCCGTGATGCCGAAATGCAGATGGCAACCGGTTCCGACGAGGCTACCGTGGAATATCGGGCGGGGAGGGCGGGAAGGCGAGGGGACGGGCCGGGCGGCCGGAGATCTGCCGATTCTGCGACTCTGCCCAGCGATACGCCGACGGACAAGGCGCCGTCGTGCTACACCGCCGCCTTCCACGCATCCGGCAACGCCTCGGCTCGGCTGCGAATCCACGCGGTCAGCTCGTCGGCAGGCTTCGGGCGTGAGAAGAGATAGCCCTGAGCCAGCACGCAACCCATGCGCTCCAACTGCACCCGCTGCGACTCGTCTTCCACGCCCTCGGCCACCGTCTGCAACCCGAGCGTTTCACCCAGTGTGAGAATCGTGCGCGCGAGGGCGGCGTCAGAACCCCCTCGCGAGACACCTTCCACGAATGCCCGGTCGATTTTGAGCACGTCCACCGGAAAGCGTTGGAGGTAGCTGAGGCTGGAATATCCCGTGCCGAAATCGTCGATCGCGAGGCGAACGCCGAGCGTCTTGAGCGCGCGAAGGGTCTGCAACGACGACTCTGTGTCGCGCATGATCACGCTCTCGGTGATCTCGAGCGTGATGCAATGGGCCGGAGCATTCGTGCGCGCAAGAATGTCGGCGACGGTCGCCACGAAGTCGGGCTCTTGCAGTTGCTTGCCGGAAATATTCACGGCCACCGACGGCATCGAGGCGGGGTCCCAGCGCTCTGTCCACCAGAGGGTGCGCCACGCGACCAGCTGGCGGCACGCCGTCTCCAGCACCCAATTCCCAAGAGGGATGATCGTGCCGGTATGCTCGGCGACAGGAACGAAGACCATGGGCGGAATCGGGCCGCGTGTTGCGTGATGCCACCGCAGCAGTGCCTCGACGCCCCGCATCTCACCGCTTCGCAGGTCAACAATGGGCTGGTAGGTGAGGAAGAGCCCGGCCGACTCCGGCGCCACCGTCGCCGCGCGTAAGTCGGACTCCAGCTGCAGGCGGTGCATGATCGCCGTGTACATCGCGGGTTCGAACACGGCGTGACGCGCCTTGCCCGCTTCCTTGGCCTCGTACATGGCCACGTCGGCGTTGCGCAGCAGGGTATCGACGTCTTCGCCGGATTCCGCGAAGGCCACGCCGACGCTCGCAGAGACCGACATGAGGCGTCCCTGCAGCAGCAGGGGGCGTCGCAAGGACACTTTAATGCGGTTGACGATCGAGAGGACTTCAGCGGGGGCGGAGACCTGCTCCATCAGGATCGCGAACTCGTCACCACCAAAGCGTGCCACGGTGTCGGCCGCCCGAATCTCCTCACGGATGCGTTCGGCGACCACCTGGAGCAGCTGATCGCCCGCTTCGTGGCCAAGACTGTCATTGACGGCCTTGAAATCGTCGAGATCGAGAAACATGACGACCACGCGCAGCGTGGGTTGGCGCATCTGCACGGCCACCGCGTGTTCCAGGCGATCCCGAAACAACGAACGGTTCGGGAGGCCGGTGAGCGCATCGTGAAATGCCTCGTGCATGAGGCGCGCTTCGAGCTGCTTGCGTTCGGTGACGTCGCGAAACACGGTTTGAATCGCCGACGTGCCTTCGTACGGGATCTCGACGGATGCCGCGTCGACTTCGCGGATGGCTCCGTCAACACGAATCAGTCGGTACTGCACGCGCGACGCATCGGGCCTCGCCCGCTGACGCACCAACGACAGGTCGTCGCGATGTACGAAATCGATGGTGCGCCGCCCTACCAGATCGTCGCCTGGCGCCGAGCCGATGAGCGCGGCGCCGGCCGCGTTTACGTAGACGAGGTGGCCGTTGCGATGAACGGCGATGGCCTCCGGGGAGTTGTCTACCAAGAGCCGATATCGTGCTTCGCTCTCCTGCAGGACGCGCTGACGCATTTCGAGGCGCTCCCGCAGCGCCGCCTCGGCGGCGATTTTGCTCAGCATCGACGCCTGTCGCTTCATCGCCAGGAACGCAGCGCCGGCGGCGATGCACGACCCGAACACAATCGTGATGCTGTGCGACTCCCAGATGGTCAGCTTCGGGAAGACGGCTGACTTGCTCGCCTCGAAAATGAAGAACACCAAGGCGCCGCCGAGGAACGCCAGCGCGGTCGCGCGCGCTTGACGGGCGGCCGGAAGGACAATGGCGCGAAAGGAGGACGATGTGGTGTGTGGCAGCGGCATGTTGGCGGAGTGCGAGGATGCGTTGAGGTATCGTCGCGCCGCTCGCTCGCCGCACTCGTCGGACTGAAGCCGTTACGTAACGGCTGCGTCACGGGGGTACGCGCCGCGCACCCGCCGTCCTACGCGCTGATCTCCAGCACCTCTTCCACCGGATCCCGGTCCGCACTCACCGGCACCACCGAGATCGCGCCCGTCGGACAGCAGTTTGCCACCGAGCCATCGGCCGGCGAGAACTCATGCACCCGCACCAGGGCGTACGCCTTGCGCTGGGCGTCGAGCGCCATCAGCCCCGGTGAGCGCGCCACGCACAGCGCGCAGCCGGTGCACTTGGCGCGATCGACCACGATCTCCACCGCGGTGCGAGGGAAGATGCCGCCAGGGGCCGACAGCATGGTGTCCAGATGCACCAGCGCCGCGTTCATCGCGTCGTAGCCCATCTGCAACAGCTCTTCCACGTGCGAGAAGCTGAACCATCCGATGTGCGACACCTTGGGCCGCACGAGCAGCAATGGCGGTGTGGTCCAATGGTCGAGCGTGGCCTGCTGCTGCTCGTGCATCATCATGGTGGCCGCCCGCATAAATATCGACGCGAATCCCTGCTCGGCGATGCCGGTGGCCAGCGGGACATCGGCGATCCCCACGTCCACCGCGATCAGGGCGTCCATGCCCATCGACGCAATCGACACCGGCAGATTGTCGGTGGTGCCGCCATCGATGCAGACGCGATTGCCCACCACGCCGGGCGGGAAGAAACCCGGCAGCGCGCACGACGCATACACGGCGTCGCGTACGCGCACATCGCGAAACCCCGGACGTCCGAACACCAGCGGAATGCCACGCTCGATGTCGACGGCCGTGACCAGCAACGGTGTCTCGAGCTCCTCGAACGTACCTTCCGCCACCAGATCGTCGCACAGACTGCGCAGCGGGGACTCGAGGTAGATGGACCGCGACAGCATGCGATCCATGAGCATGCCCACGTGGTTGATGCGGAACAGGTCGCGACGGCGGAACCGGAGCGCCCGCTCAGTGAGCTCGTCCACGCTGCGGCCACTGGCGGCGGCGGCGGCGATCATGGCGCCAATGCTGGAGCCGGCATACAGTCGGGGTTTGATACCGGCCTCGCGAATGGCCTTGAGCGCGCCGACGTGGGCCATGCCTTTCAGGGCGCCGCCACCGAACACCACGCCGATTCGGGGCCGGATGCGCGGGCCGCTACCGCTGCCGGTTCCGGTGGCCGGGAACACGGACGTGAACGTGCCGGTGGACGCGATCGCAGGGCCTCCTCGATCGATCTCGTGCGCCGTTCCGTCGCCATGCGGATTCGTGTTCATGCTGCCGTCATCCACGCGGTACATTCTCCGGTATGCGAGTGCTGCTGGTAGAGGACGACGATACGCTGCGGGAGAGCGCAACGGCCTTTCTGCGCGCGTCCGGTTTTGCGGTGGATGCGGCGGCAACAGGGAAGATGGCCCGTGAACTCGCGGCCGTCAGCCCCTACGATGCCGTGATCCTCGATATCCGGCTGCCCGACGACGACGGATTCGCCTTATGCACCGCGTTCCGCGCCAAGGTTCCCGCCCCCCGTGTGCTGATGGCGACCGCCCGCGATGGGGTGTCGGATCGGATTGCCGGCCTCGATCTCGGGGCCGACGACTACCTCGTGAAGCCGTACGCGCTGGGTGAACTGGTGGCCCGCGTGCGCGCTCTGCTGCGGCGTCCGGACCATGCCGCGCCCACGCTGCTGCAGGTCGGTGACCTCGTGCTCGATCCGGCCACTCGCGAGGGGCACCGCGGCGCGCGGACCATTGCGCTGACCACGAAGGAGTTCGCCGTGCTCGAAGTGCTCATGCGCGCCAGTGGCCGCGTGCTGACGCGCGAGTACATCGGCGAGCATGCCTGGGATGACAACTTCGATCCGATGAGCAACGTGATCGATGTGTACATCGCCCGGTTGCGCAAGAAAGTCGACGGACCCGACGAGACGCCGTTGCTCTCCACTGTGCGGGGCGCGGGCTATCGGCTCGCGCTGGCCAAGCCCTCGTAATGGAGCAGAGTCGCCCCCGCATCCGGCTGCGCTTCACGGCGCTGTATGCGGTCACGCTGTTGGTCGTGCTGCTGGGCGCGGCGGGTACGCTGCGCTACGCCCTGCACGGCGCCTTGCAGCGCGAGTTCGACAAGTCGGTGCTCGCGTCGGCGGGACTCGTGCAGCAGTTCTTCCGGGCTGAGATCGAGGAGTACGTGACGGTGGAAGCCACGCTGGCGCATATCGCCGGCGAATTGGTGTTTGAGGAGCGCGCGATCCGCATTCGCACGCCGGATGGCTCGCTGTTCAAAATCGTCGGCGCTCCGGTGCGTCGTGCCCGACGCCCGCTGTCGGGGCCGGTGCGCACGGTACGCTTTCCTCTCGACGCGGATCTGGCACCCAAGTGGGACATCGAAGTCGATGCCAGCGAAGCCAACGTGCTCGCGTTGCAGGCGCAGATCGACCGGTGGTTCGGGGTCGGCATTCCGTTGCTCGTGCTGTGTGCGGCGGTGGCCGGCTGGTGGCTCACCGGACGCACCCTGCGCCCGGTCGGACGCATGGCCGATGCGGCGTCGCGCATCGCGCCCGCCAGCGGCGCGCGGCTGCCGATCGATGATCCCACCGACGAGCTCGGGCGACTAGGCCTGCGCTTCAATGCGCTGCTCGACCGGCTCGACGGCGCCCTCGCGCAACAACGCGATTTTCTCGCCGATGCGGCGCACGAGCTGCGCACGCCGATTGCGCGGCTGCGTGCGCGCGTAGAGGTGGCGATGCTCGAGCCGTCAATCTCCGGTGACCGCAGCGTACTGCCGTCGATCGATCAGGAGCTGCGTGCCGTGTCGCAGCACGTGGACGAACTGCTCCAGCTCGCGCGCGCCGATGCCGCGGGTGAGGACGCGCCGATACGTGCCGAGTCGCTGTTTTTGGATGATGTGGTCATGGACGAGCTGCCGCGTTGGCAACCCGAGGCGCAGCGTCGCCAGATGACGCTTGACTACATTGCACTGGAGGAGTCGCCGGTACTCGGCGACGCGTCACTCTTGCCGCGCTTGATCAGCATTCTGGTCGACAACGCCATCCGCTACGGACACGATGGTGGCCGGGTGCAGGTTCGGGTCCGTCCGGCCGACGGCGCGGCGGTGCTCGACGTCGAAGATGACGGCATCGGCATTCCCGAGCAGGATCGCGCGCGGATCTTCGACCGGTTCTTTCGTGGTGATACCGCGCGACTGAAACGTCCCGATGGCAGCGGACTCGGACTCGCGATCGCTGCCTGGATTGTGCAGCAGCACCGTGGCACTCTTGCGGTAACCGCGGGCGAGCTCGGTGGAACGCTGGTGCAGGTGCGCCTACCGCTCGCGATCAGCAGATCTGCTGTCCGGCCCGGAAACGCGCGAAGGTAGTGGGCGTGGGCCGCGCGGCGCGACGCCAGGCGTCACGGAGCGAGCGAAGGCACTGCGCGGCGCCGACGTAATCGCGACAGTCCACCGACTCTTCGCACCACGCATAGAGCGCGTCGAAGCTCTTTGACGCGGGGGAGTCGAGCTCCAGTGCGCATCGCAGCACACTGATCGCTTCCCGCGAGCCGTCGTGGTCGAACGCTTCGCACGCGCGGATAGCGCGGTCGTAGGCACGAACCAGACAGGTGAGGGGATCAGGCGCCTGGTGATCGACGTCGATCACCGCGTGTGAGAAGGCAGGCGTGGGTACGGGCACTGTGCGGAGAGCTGAGGTCATTCGCAGGGCGATTCGCTGGGCGCGGGACTGCTGCGCCACACTTGGTACATCGGCTCCGGCGCGTTTCGACTTGAGGAAATCCGAAGCCGAAGTGGAACGAACGTCACATCCCGGGCCGACAGGCTTCGACACGTGACGCTTGGGCCATTCACGGAACGTTCATCATGGCTCGATAGGTTGGCGCATGAGCGTCTTTGCCCCTTTCCGAACAGTGTCCCTACCCGTGCCCCGAGCGGCCCTCCGCGGGCTGGCGCTTTGGGGTCTCGTATCGGCGAGCCCGGCGCCCGTGCGCGCGCAAGCCGCGCCGCTGGACCTGGCCGCGGCGTTGCAGGTGGCGCGCGCGAGCGGCCCGCTCCGCAAACTCGCCGACGCGCGCGAGGTGGCCGGTACGGGACGAGTCGGCGAAACGGGCCAGTGGCCCAACCCCACCATTGAATGGCGCCGCGAGAATCTCGGGAGTTCACTGCAGCCCGACATTTTTGCGACCGCGTACATCCCGCTCGACCTCACGGGTCGGCGGCTCGCCCTGCGGCAGGCGACGGGCGCGGGTCGCCAGCGCGTCCAGGCCGACGCCGTCGCCGAACGTCGCGAAGCAGAGGTCGAAGTGGCCCGCGCCTGGCTCCACGCCGCGGCCACCGACGGCGCGCTGGCGGTCGCCACGAGACAGATGGAGGCACTCGCCGAGATCGCCGGCGTCGACGCCATCCGTTTTCGTGAAGGGCTGGTATCGGAAGCGGTGGGACTGCGCACACAACTCGAAGCGGATCGCGCGCGGGTGGCGCTGGTCACGGCCACCGGTGACGCCGCCCGCGCCCGGGCTCAACTGGCCCGCGCAATCGGCGTGCGCCCCGACGCAATGCCGGCGATCGCCGCGCTCGCCGCGCCGGTGATGCCGGCCGCCCCGGACAGCAGCGTGGTGACGTCGGTCGCCCTCCGTGCGCGTCCCGAAGTCCGGGCCCGCGAATCGGCGCTGCGTGAAGCGCAGCGGCGCTACACCGCCGAACGCCGTGGACTGTTCGGCGATGTACAGCTGCAGGGTGGTTCGAAGCAGACCAGTGGCTTCATGACCGGACAGATTGGGCTCGCCATGCCGTTCCCGCTGTTCAATCGTAATGACGCCGCCCGTCAGCGCTCGCGCGGCGAATACGCCGAAGCGCAAGCGCTACGCGACGACATGCTCAATCAGATCGAGGGCAGCGTCGGCGCGGCGTGGCGGGCCTACGTCGCGTCGCGCGACGCGGCCCAGGCGGCCTCCACGTTCGATGCGCGCGGACGCGAAATCGCCCGCATCGCCCGCGTGGCCTATCGCGAAGGCCACGTCACGCTCACGGAACTGCTCGACGCGGAGCGCGCCGCCACCGACGCCATGCATACGCATCTCCGCTGGGCCGCCGACGCCTGGCTGTCCCGACTCGAGTTCGAGCGTGCCCTCGGCGCGCGGCTGGATGACACCAGCCCACTGGATCTGCCTTTGCTCTCCACCCTGCTGACGACCGGATCGTGATCATGCCCTCGACGTTCTGCTCCCCGCTCCCTCGTCGATTCGGTGCTGCCGGTCTGCTTCTCGGCAGCGCATTGGCCGTCGCCTGCGGCGGTGGTTCCGACGCGGCCAACGCGGCGCCTGAGGCCCCGGCGTTACCGACGGCCGACACGGCGACGCTGTCCGCCAAAACGGTTGCGATCGGCGGGTTCACCTACGACACCGCGCGCATGGTGCCGTGGCAGTCGTCGGTGACGGTACCCGGTCGACTCATGCTCGACCCCAGTGCTCTCGAGACCATCGGGTCGATCACCGAGGGTCGCATCACGCACGTACTGGCGCGCGTGGGCGACCGCGTGCAAGCTGGACAAGTGCTGGTGCTTATTCACAGTCACGAGATCATGGACGCCCGCAGCGCGCTGGCCAGCGCCACCGCCAAGCTGGCGGCGGCGGAGGCCGAGCGGGATCTCGCCATCAGCGCCGCCGATCGCGCCACGCGCTTGCTCGAGGCGAAGGCGATGTCCAAGGCCGAAGTCGAGCGGGCCGATGTCGGCAAGCGCGTGGCCGCGGCTACGTACCAGCAGGCGCTGGCCGAGCGTGAGCGCGCGTTGGCCATGATCGACCACCTTGTGGGTTCGGGCAATGTGCCGGCGCTCGCCGACGAACATGACGTGCTGATACGCACACCGATCGGCGGTGTCGTGACGTCGCGCGATGCGCAGCCCGGCACGGTCGTGCTTCCGGGTTCGCCCCTGATAGCGGTGGGCAATCCCGAGCGGTTGCAGTTGCAGATGCACGTCAGTGCCGACGCGGCCGCCGGCGTGCAAGTCGGCGCCACGGTGCGCTTCGCCTTGACGGAGTCGCCGGCGGTTACGATGTCGGCCACCGTGACGCGCGTGGCGCCCACGGTAGATACCGTGACCCGTACGATCGAAGTGATCGCGGTGCCGAAGAGCGGTGTGCGCAGTGGGCGCGCTGAGTCGTTTGTGCAGGCCGAGATTTCGGGGCGTGGTGGTTCGCAGGCGCTTATGGTGCCGTCGTCGGCGGTACAGGCGCTCGAGGGTGATACGGTGGTGATCGTGGCCGATCAGCGTGGCGAAGGACTACACATCGAAGCGGTGCGCGTGCGCACGGGCCGACGCGCAGGCGATCGCACCGAGATCCTGTCGGGCGTCTCGCCCGGTCGTCGCGTGATTTCTGGGAGTGCGGCGATCGCGAAAGCAGAGCTGATCAAGCGGCGTTCACCCGACGGAGAATGACGCGGTGAACGCCCTGATTCATTTTGCGCTGCATCGTCGCGGTATCGTCATCGGCTTTACGCTCGGACTGATGGCGGCCGGGTTGTACGCGCTGCAGCACATCGCGTTCGACGCGTTTCCGGATCTTACCGGCACACGCGTGGAAGTCATCACGGTCGCTCCCGGGATGGCACCGGAAGAGGTGGAGCGACTCGTCACGTATCCGATCGAATCGTCGCTCATGGGCGTCCCCGATGCGGAAGGCGTGCGCTCGGTGTCCAAGTTCGGATTGTCGCTGGTCACGGTGCCGTTCCCCGACAATGTGGATGTGTACTTCGCGCGCCAGCTGGTGCAGCAACGGCTGAACGATGCGAAGGGCGCGCTACCGGCGGGCGTGGAGTCCGCATTGGGACCGGTGTCGACGCCAATGGGCGAGCTCTATCAGTACGTGCTCACCAGCGACTCACTGTCGCTGACCGAACTGAAGACGCTGCACGACTACACGGTGCGTCCGCGCTTGCGCACGGTGCCGGGCGTGTCGGAAGTGAACTCGTGGGGCGGACTCACCGAGCGCGTGGAAGTGATCGTCGATCCGGTCAAACTCGCGGCGCGCCGCTTGACCATCACCGACGTGCACGATGCGCTGGCCCGCAACACGCTGGCCTTTGGTGGCAGCTACCTCGAACAGGGCGGCGAGCGCTACACGTTGCGAGGGCTCGGACGCGTCGAGAACACGAACGACGTGCTGCGCGTACAGGTCGGCGCCTATCTCGGCGCCCCGGTGCGGGTGAGTGATATCGGCACGGTGGTGATCGGAGCCCTGCCACGGAACGGCGCGGTGACGCACGACGGCAAGGAAGAGGTCGTGAGCGGCATGGTGCTCAAGCTCAAGGGCGCCGATTCACGCGAAGTGATCAAGCTGGTGCGCGAGCGGATGGCCGAGATTCAAAAGGCGCTGCCGCCCAGTGTGACGGTGACCCCGTTCTACGATCAGACGGAGCTCGTCGGGCGGACGACCGGGACGATCGTCAAGAACCTGGTCGAGGGCGGCCTACTCGTGATCGCCGTGCTCTTTTTGTTCCTGCGCAACGTGCGGGCGGCGCTGATCGTGGCGTCGGTGATTCCGATCTCGATGTTGATCGCTTTCATCGGAATGGGCCTGTTCGGATACTCGGCCAACTTGATGAGCCTCGGCGCGCTCGACTTCGGACTCATCGTGGACGCGTCGATCGTGATGATCGAAAGTTTCATCCGACGGATCGAGTCGCATCGTGACACGCACCGACTGGGGCTGTTCGAGCGCGCGGCGGTAGAAGTGGGGCGTCCGATCCTGTTCGGCATCGCGATCATCGTGGCTGTGTATATCCCGATCTTCACGCTCGACGGGATGGAAGGTCGCATGTTCAAGCCGATGGCGTTTACCGTGGTGTGTGCGGTGCTCGGTTCGCTGTTCCTGGCCCTCACGTACGTACCGGCCGTGGCATCATGGGCGCTGCGGGATGGCGAAGCCACGCAAGCGCCGTGGCTCACGAAGCTCACGGAGCGCTATCGTCGCGTGCTGGCCGGCGTGATGAAGCGCCCGCAGCCACTGCTGATCACCGCGGTCATTCTGGTGGTCGTCGCCGTGGGGTCGCTGACCAAGATCGGCACCGAGTTCATGCCCAAGCTCGACGAGGGATCGATTCTCATTACGACGCGTCGACTGCCGAGCGTGGGTCTGCAGGATGCCACCAAGCTGTCGATGGCGGCCGAACGCATCGTGAAGCAGTTCCCCGAAGTGGTCACCGTGGTAACGAAGGAGGGCAGGCCCGATCTCGCTACTGAGGCGATGGGCCTGTTCGAAGGCGACATGTACGTCATTCTCAAGCCGCGCAGCGAGTGGACGACCGCGAAGAGTTCGGAAGGGCTGGTGGCGGCGCTCGATTCCGCGCTGCGCGTGGTGCCTGGACTGTGGGTGTCGTTCACCCAACCCCTTGCCATGCGACTCGACGAAGCGGAGAGCGGCATCAAAACCGACCTCGGCATCAAGGTGGTCGGGCCCGATCTCAATCAAAACGAGACGATCGCCGAGCGGCTCCGGGCGATCGTGGCGTCGGTGCAGGGCAGTGCCGACGTGGCCGTGGAAATTGCCGATGGCAGTGGACAGGTACGGATGGAGATCAAGCGTGAAGCGCTCGCCCAATACGGCTTGTCCGTGGCCGATGTGCGCGATGCCATCGAACTGGCCATGGGCTCGCAGGTTGCCGCCGAGTTGATCGATGGGTTCCGACGCGTAGGCATCGTGGTGCGATTGCCGGAAGCGTCGCGCGCCGATGCGGCGTCGCTCTCGCGGCTGACGATTCGCGCGCCGGGCGGAGAGCTCGTGCCGCTGTCGGCGGTCGCGGATGTGCAGACGACCACGGGTCCCGAGATGATCGGTCATGAAGATGCGCAACGCCGATCGCTGGTGCTCAGCAATGTGCGTGGACGTGACCTGGGAAGCTTCGCGCAGGAAGTGCGGGCGCGGATCGCGCGTGACGTCGTTCTGCCGGCCGGGGTCTTTCTCGAATGGGGTGGCCAGTACGAGAATCAGCAGCGGGCGATGTCGCGGCTCAGGCTGGTCGTGCCGGGTGCCCTGTTCCTGATTTTCGGACTCCTCTACCTGTCGTTCCGATCCATCCCGCAGGCGCTGCTGGTGTTGGCGAACGTGCCCTTCGCATTGGTCGGAGGCGTCGCCGCACTGTGGGTGCGCCAGCTCAATCTCAATCTGTCGGCCAGCATTGGCTTCATTGCGCTGTTCGGCATTGCGGTGCTGAACGGCGTGGTCATGGTGGAGCACCTCAATCATCTGCGCCAGTCGCCTGATGCGCACACGCTGAGTGTGCTCGATCGCATACTGCTGGGTGCGGCGGACCGGTTGCGGCCGGTGCTGATGACGGCGCTGGTGGCGAGCCTTGGCTTCGTGCCGATGGCGCTCAGCACGAGCCCGGGCAGCGAAGTGCAGCGACCATTGGCCAGCGTGGTGATCGGTGGGTTGATCACGAGCACGGTGCTCACGTTATTCGTGTTGCCCGTGCTGTACGGCTGGCTGGAAGAACGTCGTGAAGCTCGCCTGGCGCGCCGGACGGCGGCACGCCAGGCACACGCCTCACCAGTGCCAGTTACTGGTTGAGATAGCGGTACAGGCCCACGAGGCCGATGCCGGCGCCGGTCAACACGATCACGGTGCCGGTGTCGCCGTCCACGACGGTACCGACGAGCAGCGTGGCCAGACCGAACACCATTAGCGTGACGCTGCTGCTGCGGCTCTTCTTCATGTGCATCATCGGCGCCGTGGCCGAGTCGGCCACGTACCGCTGCAGACCCACGGCGCGCGTCGTGGTGAGCGGGCCGATGGCGCTGTCGAGCGTCAAGGTCGACGGCGTGGCAGCCGGCACGCTCACGGTGGCGGGCGCCATGACGAGCGTGGGCGCGGCCGGGGCGATCACTGGCGCGATGTCCTGAGCGCTGCCGATCGAAGGCAGCATCAGGGCCGCGGCGAGGGCCGCCAAGATGGTAGTACGGGAGCGATGGACCATGGAATCTCCAATGTTCTGAGTGAGAAGACTGCAGCACCCTACGCAGCAACGATCGTGCCCAGCGGTCCCGAGCGGAAGCGCAGCGATGAGGCTGCATGGGCAGCGGGAATGCCTGCACAGCGCCTTTCCCCGCGTTATCGTTGAGTCGTGACTACCTCTCCCGATACCCTGCTGCGATTCCGCGACGCCTTCCCGATCTTAGGGACGTCCACCTACCTGGTCTCGAATTCGCTCGGCGCCATGCCCGCCGCGGTGACCGATCATCTGGCCGACTATGCGCGGCAGTGGCAAACGCGCGGCGTGCGGGCGTGGGCGGAAGGGTGGTGGGAATTGCCGGTGAAGATGGGAAACGAGATCGCGCCGCTCATCGGCGCCGCGCCCGGCACCGTGGTCATGATGCCTACGGTCACGCAGGCAATGAGCGCGATTCTGTCGGCCATCGACTTCCCGCCCGAGCGCAACGAGGTCGTGATGACCGCGCTCGACTTTCCGTCGGTGCGCTATTCCTACGACGCGCTCGCGCCGCGTCTCGGCGCCCGCGTAACGGTCGTGCCCAGCGACGACGGCATCGCCATCGATCTCGGCCGGATTCTCGCCGCGATCACCGAGCGCACGCGACTCGTGGCGATCTCCCACGTGCTCTTCCGTTCGGCGTACATCATGGACGCGGCGGCGATCTGCGCGAAGGCGAAATCGGTGGGCGCGCTGATCGCGCTCGACGCGTATCACAGCGTGGGCGTCATCCCGGTCGATGTGCAGGCACTCGGTGCCGATTTTCTGTGTGGTGGCGTGTTGAAGTGGCTGTGTGGTGGCCCCGGCGGTTGCTTCCTGTATGCGTCGCCTCAGGCGAGCGAGCAGTTGGCCCCGGCGTTGACCGGCTGGCAGGCGCATCGCGCGCCGTTCGCCTTTGCCGAACAGATGGACTACGCCCAGGGGGCGTGGCGTTGGCTCGGCGGCACACCGGTGGTGCCGGCGTTGTTCGCGGGGCTCGAGGGGCCGCGCATTATCGCCGAAGCCGGATTGGACGCCATTCGCGCCAAGAGCACGCGGCAGACGTCGCGCTTGATCGCGATGGCGGACGCGCGTGGCTGGCGGGTGCACGCCCCGCGCGAGGCGGAGCGCCGCGGCGGTACCGTGGCCTTCGACGTACCGCACGCCGCTGAAGTTGCCAAGACGCTGCTCGCGCGCGATGTCGTGATCGACTATCGCCCGGGCGCGGGCATTCGGGTGGCCCCCCATTTCTACACGACCGATGGCGAACTCGAGGCCTGTGTGGCGGCGATGGATGACATCCTCGCGACGGGTGTCTGGAAGGCGTTTGCCGGCGTGCACAGCACCGTCACCTGAACTGGCGCCAAGCGACTCAGCTGACCAAGTTTTTCGGATCATTCACGCCCCCTGACCCAGAGACGATGAATTCGCCGACCAATCACCCGCCCAAGAAGCTACGCAAGCAGTACACGAACACCGCGTATCCGATGGTGGTGCTCAAGTTCGAAGACGGACACGAGATCAAGATCTACCAGAACACGGGCAAGGTGTTCGATGTCTGGTCGGGTGAGACGATCAAAGTGATGGCCGTGTATGATCCCACGTCGAAGGAGTGGGAGCTGGTGGAGTCGAAGAAGAGCGACGCCTTCGACGACGCGTCCGCCTGACGCATTTCGTCGCGCTCGCCACGTTGCGACCCCGAGGTTTGCGCTGTACAATCGAGTTGTGCATGAGAGCCGAGTGCGCACGCGCAGCACCGTAGTTATCGAAGCCGCCTTTGCCCGCGGCGGCGCTGTCGTCGCCCTCGAGAGCTCGGTACTCGCGCAGGGACTGTTGCCGCCGCACAATCGCGACGCGGCCGAGCGTATGCTCGCCGCGGTCGAGGCCACTGGAGCGATCCCGGCGATCACGTCCATCGTGAAGGGCGTCCCGTCGTTCGGGCTCGAGCCCGCCGATCTGGAACGCTTCCTGGCCCGCGACGGCGTGCGCAAGGTGTCGTCGCGCGATCTGGGCATCGCGATCGCGCAGCACGCCGACGGCGCGACCACGGTGGCCGGAACGCTCGCCATGTGCATGCTGGCGGGCATCGAAGTCTTCGCGACGGGCGGCATCGGCGGTGTGCACCGCGATGCCCCGTACGACGAGTCGGCCGATCTGGTCGCGCTGTCGCACACCCCGGTCATCGTGGTGTGCGCCGGCGCCAAGTCCATTCTGGATTTGCCGGCCACCCTGGAACGTCTCGAAACGCTGGGCGTACCGGTCGTCGGTTATCGCACGCGTGAGTTGCCGGGATTCTTCTCGATGAACACCGGACTCGCCCTCACCGCGTCACTCGACACGCCCGATCAGATCGCCGCCGCGTGGCTGGCCCATCGCGCGATCGGGGGGCGTAGCGCCATGCTGGTCGTGCAGCCTCCTCCGGTCGACAGCGCGCTGTCGGCGGAGCTGGTGAACGACGCCACCAGCGCGGCACTGGCCGCCGCGAGCGCCGCTGGTGTGCGCGGCGCGGCCGTCACGCCGTTCCTCCTGGCCGACATTCAGCAGCGCACGCAGGGGAAATCGGTGGTGGCGAACCTGGCGTTGCTCGAAAACAACGCCACGTTGGCTGGACGTATCGCGGTGGCGTTGGCCGCCGCGCGTTTCGAATCCGCCCCGATATGAGTCGACGTCTTGAGGAGGCAGCCGCAGGACGCAGTGCACGGCGAAGCGTACGTCGAGGGAACACGCGTGAACGAAGCACGAAGCGCACGGTACTATCCGGTAACCCGCTCGCTCCGGAGGTCTGACAGACAATGCCCACCCCGTTCCTGAGTTCCGAGGAGTACGACGAGCGCGCTCACGCCCTCTACAACGAGGGCAAGTACGACGACGCGCTCGCCTTGCTGCGCGAAGCAGTCGCTCTGTACCCGAATGCCGTCGAGCTCCACGTCGGCTTTGGGTACGCGCGACTGGCCCGGGAGGAGTACGCCTGGGCCCGACGCAGCTTCGAGGAAGCGTTGGTGCTCGACCCCGAACATGAGGACGCCCTCGCCGGTCTCGGTGAAGTGCTGCTCAAGTTCGGTCAGGTCGACGCCGGCCTGCGCGCCTTCGAGAAGACGGTCACGCTGGGCTATGACGATGATGTCGATCTCATGTTGCAGATCGGCCGCGCGCTCTTTCGCGAAGGATTCGTCGATACGGCGCTCACGTACTTCGACCGTGCCGTGGCGCACGCCGACGACTCGGCGGAGGCCGTCGCGTGCGTGGGCTACGCCCAGCATCGCATGGGACGTGACACCGACGCGATCGAGTCGCTCACGCGCGCCCTCGATCTCGATCCGCAGCTGGTCGAGGCACGGGTGTATCTCGGCAACCTCATGTACGACGCCGGCGACCTCGATCAGGCGCTCATCGAGTTCGAGAAGACCAAGCCCGAAGACCACTGGGACGAACTGGGCATCTGGCGTCTGGTCGAACTCAAAAAGTCGGTCTATAAGCTCGACGACACCGACGGCGAGCTGAAGCCGTGGGAAGCGCGTCTCATCGAGTTGGCCGACGAAACGGATGACATCGATGATCTGCTCGAAGAAGTGGAGCAGTCGATGATGGAGCAGGACGCCGAGGGCATGCCCGAGGCGCAGGGACAGCTCGAGGCACTGGGCAGCCTGCTCACCGGACTGGTGAACCAACACCAGGGTGAGCAGGCCGAGCCGGCTTCTACCGACGTGATCGCGGCGGAGACTTCCCACCGCGTGATCATGCGTGACGGAAGTGTGTTCGAGGGCACGTGGGAGGAGATCGTGCGGGCGCTGCGTGACGCGCGTGACGCCGGTCGCCCCCTCAACGAATACATGGCCGCCGAAGCGCGTCGTTTTTATGGCGCCACCGGCAAGCAGGTCGCGTCCGACGCGCCCGAGGCTTTTCTCCGTGGCGGTGCTGATGCCGGGATGCTCCGGATCGACCGCTAGTGGGTATCACCTAGCATGACTACCGGATTCGAACCGAACACGTCCGACGCACGCGCCGCGCTCAACGCGGCGCGTTTCGTCTTGAGCCCTGAAAGCACGTCACCGGCCCCGGCGGTTTGGGCAGGCGCCCAGCAAGTGCTGCGGGCCGTGACGGCGCGCCCTGAGCTCAGCGGCCAAGCGCTCATCGGGGAAGCGCGCCGCATGGGCGCGCTCACGTTGACTGACGCCCATGCCCTCGTGGCACTGGTGACGTGGGCTGATGCCTCGGATCGTCCCGCCGAGAGTGAGTCGGAGCGCACGCTGTTGCGTGAAGCCTGGCTGGCGCTCGATCACGCGGTGAGCATGAACCGCGCAGCGGTCTCCGATGCTCCGCTTCGCCCCACGGTGAACGACATGCCGGCGATCGGTTACGCGCCACCACCCGATTCTAAAGCGCCATTGTCGTCCGCCTCGCCGTCCTTCGATGGCGACGGTATCGATGCGCGGACCGCCCCGCGATGGCTCTCTGCACGTGGCATCGTGATCGCGTTGCTGGCGGTCGGCGCGCTGACCGCAATCGGATGGTGGGTGCTCTCGCAGCGTGCTGATCGCGCCTACCAGGACGGCGTAGCCGCCTACGGACGCGGCGCGCGCGAAGTGGCGCGCACGGCATTCGCGAAGGCCGCGCTGCAGCATCCTGACGATGCCGGGCCCCTCGTCTTCCTCGGGCGCATGTCGCGCGAAGAGGGCGATCTGCCGCGCGCGCGTCGCTTCCTCACGACGGCGGTGCGCATTGCGCCGAACAGTGCGCTGGCCAATCGCGAACTCGGCTCGGTGATGCTAGCCGATGGACAGCCGGAAATCGCCCGTCGGTTCTACGTCCGTGCGCTGCAGCTCGACCCCGCCGATCGCGTGGCGCAGGGGTTTCTCGGCTGCGCGCTGTTTCGCTTGAACCGTTTTGACGAAGCACGTCGGTGGACCGATCGCGCCGGACCGGGAGATTGGTCCCGCTGTAGCGCCCCGATGCCTCTGCCGGGCCAGATGCCTTCTCCTCTGCCGGCTCCCGGCTATCCGACTTTGCCCCCTCGATGACCTCACGTATTCAGCGGCCGAGCGATGCGCTCGCGCTGCACCATGAAACCGTTCGCGACGTCCTTCCGAACGGCTTGACGTTGCTCGTGCGTCGGGATCCGTCGGCACCGGTGGTGGCGATCGTCACGCATGTGAAGGTCGGCTACTTCGACGAAACCGACGACATCGTCGGCATCGCGCACGTGCTCGAACACATGTTCTTCAAGGGCACCCCGACGCGCGGCGTCGGACAGATCGCCCGTGAGACGAAAGCGAACGGTGGCTACCTCAACGCGCACACGATCTACGACCACACCACGTACTACACGGTGCTGCCGTCGTCGTCGTTCGTGCAGGGACTCGAGATCCAGTTCGACGCGTACGCCCGCTCGATCATCGACGCCGAGGAGCTGGCGCGCGAACTCGAAGTGATCATCGAGGAGACCAAGCGCAAGCGCGACACCGCGTCAGCGATGGCCATCGAAACACTCTACGCGACGCTCTTCGACCAACATCGCATCCGACGCTGGCGCATGGGTGATGAACCGGAGCTGCGGGCGCTCACGCGCGAGCAGCTCATGTCGTTCTACAAGCGCTGGTATCGTCCTGATAACACGGTGCTGTCGATCGTGGGCGATGTCGATATCGACGAAGTGCGGCGCGAGGTCGCATCGCGACATGGACAGCTCGAGAACGGCACACCGTCGCGCGACCGTGGTCCCATCGAAGTGGCACCGCCGGGATTCCGCTTGCGAGAGTGGAGTGGTGACATCGCGCAGCAGCACGTCGCGTTCGGTTGGCGTACCCCGTCGCTGGAACACATCGACACGCCGGCGCTCGACCTGGCTGGCCTCGCGCTTGGCTCCGGACGCGCCTCCCGCTTCTATCGCGCGGTCCGTGAGCGTCAGCTGGCCTCGGCGGTTTCGGCCTGGGACTACACCGCCGGAGACATCGGCGTGTTCGTGGCGCACGCCGAATCGCCGGCCGCGCATGCGCGCGAAGCGACGCGCTATCTCTGGCGCGAGCTGCAGGCCGCACGTACCGTCGGGTTTCGCCGTAGTGAAGTGGCGCGTGCGCAGAGCATCATCGAGGCGCGCTGGCTGCGTCGGCTCGAGAGCATGGACGGGCAAGCCACCTATCTCGCGTCGTGGGAAGCGGAGGGTGGCCTCGATCTCGCGAGTCGCTACTACGATGCGCTGTTGTCGCTGTCGCCGCGGGACTTGCAGGACGCCTTGGCGACGCATCTCGACCCGGAACAGGTGGCGGTGATTTCGTATCGCCCGAATGGTGCCGAGCCGTTGGCAGAGCACGAAGCGGCGCTGCGCGACCTGCTGCGCGCCGAGGAAGGGCAGGGCAGCAGCGTGCTCGTCGACCCCGACATCCTCACACCGTTGTCGAGTGAGGCCATTGGTGCGCCGGCCGTGCATGTGGGTGTTCGGGCCGAGCGCGTGGAGAACGACGTGCACGTGTATCGGACCGCGCAGGGAGTGCCGGTGCTGGTGCTGCCGCGGCCCGGATCGCCGCTGGTGAACGTGGGGGTGATCCAGCGTGGCGGCTCGTGCGTGGAGCCGGAAGCGCATGAAGGCCTATCTCGCATCACGGCGCAGGCCATGCTCAAAGGCACTGAGCGGCGCAGCGGAGCGCGCATAGCCGAGCTTGCGGAGGAGTTGGGCAGCAGCATCGGCGTGAGCGCGGCACTCGAGAGCATGGGTTGGACGATGTCGGTACCGGTGCGGCATTTCTCGGCGGCCACCGAACTGTTGGCGGATGTGTTGCAGCATCCGGCGTTCCCCGACGAAGGCGTGAACACCGAACGGGCGCTCGCGCTGGCCGAGGCCACGCGGGCCCGCGACGACATGTCGCGCTGGCCCATGCGACTCGCGGCGATGGCGGCCTACGGTACGCACCCGTACGCGCGATCGGTGATCGGTACCGAGGCATCACTGACACTGGTCGATACGGACAGCGTGCGCGCCTTCCACGCCGAGAACATCGCGCGTGGCGCGTCGGTGATTGCGGTGGTCGGTGACGTCACGCCCGACGACGTGGCCAGCGTGATCGATCGCGCGTTCCCGCAACTGCGATGGCAGGAGGAAGTCGCCCCGCCGCCGGTACAATGGCCGCGCGAGGCGCACGTGTTGCGCGAGGAGCGCGCCAAGAAGCAGACGGCACTGGCGATGCTCTTCCCCGGGCCGTCGCGGCTCCATGATGATCGGTTCGCGGCGCGCGTGTTGTCGGCGGTCGCGAGTGGGTTGGGCGGCCGCTTCTTCGAGCAACTGCGTGACAAGCAATCGCTGGCGTACACCGTGAGTGCGTTCCCCATCGAACGGCGGGCGGGGGGTGTGTTCGCGGCGTACATCGCCACGTCGCCGTCACGCGAAGAGGAAGCACGCGATGGATTGCTGGGCGAATTCGCCAAGCTTCGCGAGGCTGCACCGACCGACGACGAAATGGAGCGGGCGCGTCGCTATCTCATCGGCACGCATGCCATCGCGCAGCAGTCGGGCGGCAGTGTGTTGGCCGAGATGGTCGATGCCTGGCTGTTCGGCGAGGGGCTGCACGAGCGCCACGAAGTGGTGGATCGCCTGGCCGCTGTGCAGGGTGCCGATGTGCTGCGGATGGCGCGCGCGTCATTCGATCCGTCGCGTGTGGCCGAAGGCGTCGTGCGCGGCTCGCTCGGTTAGCCGCACCGGTTAACCGAGGCGGCGTATCGTCAAGGCGTCGACACAGGTCGCACGTCACGCATCTGACGCGCCGCGAGCGACAGCGCTGCCATGCCGCTGCGAATGCGCCCGTTGGCGGCGCGCAGTCCAACCCAGCCGTCGTAGTCGGCCGGCTCGCCGATAATCGCTGCCGTGACCCATGCGTGGCGTGACCCCCACGCGAGCGCATGACGGATCGCCGCCAACTGTGCGGCGTCCCCGTGCGCGTGCGGCAGTCCGCCCACCGTGACCAGCCAGTGCGGCTTCGCGCCGCCGCCTCGTACGACCGCGCGCTGATGCCAGCGGTCGAAAGCTCGCAGGCGTGCGTCGACCGCGGGCAATCCGGAGAATGACGGAAACGAGACCGCACCGATCAACGATACCGGCGATAACGGTGTTGAGGCCCACGCATACACCGCGCTGTCGGTGGCATCGAGCCGCGACGCGCTCCAGCCCATCCGCGTGCGCGGGCGCACACGCTGCACGGTGAGGGCACTCCGCAGCAGGAGGGCGCGCCACCAGTCGGACGACCGAGGCGTCGTGCCGAGGATCGACGGCAGCGGATCGATCAGCCCGGGGAAGATCACATCGGGGCGAATGCGCAGCAGCACGCGCTCCAACGCCGCCTGACGCTCCGCATCGTCGGGCGCCGCGACACCACGCGCGATGCGTAACGCCACCGCGATCTGCACACTGTCATCGCGCAGCGGTTGCAACACCCGCGAGAGCGAATCGAGTGCACCGCCGCGCCAGCCGTCTTCGTCGACCACCACGAGCACGACTTCGGGCGCGAGCTGCTCGATGAGTCGACGGTCGGCCTGCACCGCGCGCGCCGGCGGCGCACCGTCAAGGACCGGGAAGATGCGCATGCCGATCGCGAAGTCACCGGCCGGTCGGGCCTGCATCGGTTCGGCGAACGCGGCTTCGTAGCTGCGCACGGCGGCGATGCCGCGTGGCCACTCGAGCACCAACAGGGTGGTGAGCGCCGTGGCCGCGAGCACGAGCAGCGCGCGCACGGCACCGGACAGGCGCCAGCGGGCCGGATACGCGGGCGCGATCATCGGCACCAGCATTGCGAGCGGCGATACCAGTGCCGCACGTCCGGCCGTCATGCCCAGTATGACATCGCGCGCCGAGACCGCCGCCTGCAATTGAAGCGGAGCCACGCCCTGTTGCGACGCGAGGTAGTCGCCGATGGCGATCACGGCGATGACGACGTTGTACAGCAGGATCGGCAGCGCGACGACCACCGACACGAGGCGTGTGAGCAGCGAGTAGAGCACCTGCAGTACGAAAGCGCAGGCGATCATCGGCATCAGCCACGTTATGCCTGAGATCGTTCGTGCGCCGGTCTCGGTGCCGGTGGCGACGGCCACGAGCAGCGCCGGCGCGACCAGCAGACCGCAGAAGGCGGTGAGATTGGTGAAGACCCGCGGTGCTTCCCGTCGGGCCGCGATCCATCCGGCGAGCGCGATATCCCACGCCAGCACCGCCATCGCTACGCCGAGCACCAACAGTGCAAGCGGATCAGTCATGGGGGCACGATAAACGGCGCGCGTCGTCGCTGGCACCCCGCCCCTCGACGTCGGTAGTTTCCAGCATGGCCCACACAGAGACTCCGACCGTACTGACGGTGCCCAACCTGGTGTCCACATCGCGCGTGGCGCTGGCGGTGGGTTTTCTGGCGATGGATGCCGTGCCGGTTCGCCTCGCGTTGATTGCGGTGGCGTCGCTCACCGATTTCCTGGACGGGTGGATCGCCCGACGCACGAAGGTGGCGTCGCGATTCGGTGCGCTGATCGATCCGGTGGCCGACCGCTTCTTCGTGCTCTGTGTGGTCATCGCGTATGTGTTGGGCGATCAGCTCACGGTGTGGCAGGCCGTCGCGATCTTTTTTCGCGACATCATGTCGCTGATCGGCTGGTTCGTGGCCCGCAACGTGAGCTGGCTGCGCCCCATCCGGTTCCGCGCGCGCCCCGTGGGCAAGGTCGTGACGGGGCTGCAGCTGCTCACCTTCATCGCCGTGCTGCTGGCACCGGCCACGGTTGATGGCCTGGTGATCGCGGTCGGCGTGCTCGGTCTGGTGGCGACGGTGGACTACACGCTGATGCTATGGCGGGAGCGGGTGCGGTGAGCCTTTGCGCGAAGGCTGAGACCGTAGAAAAGATCACACAGAGAAAAGGAGACGAGGAGAACAGCGGTTTAAGGCATGGAAGTTTGGTTCTCCTTGTCTCTTTTTCTCTTTGACTCTGTGTGATCTGTTCTGGGGCGCCCTGGTGACCGAGCCACACCCTCAAACGACGAACGCCTCCCGGAGGAGGCGTTCGATGTATTTCGTATATCGCGCCAGCTAAGGCTGGTCAGATATGTCAGCGTGATCTAGACGCCAGAGGCCCGTGGGATCCGGCGCCGGATGAAGCGATCAGACTGCAGCCGCTTCCTGCGCCTGCTTTCTGGTCGGCTGGGCGAAACGCTCACCCAACGTGCGTAGCTCGGCAATTTCAGGAGCCTTGATCTCGGGATAGCGACCCGTGAGATACTCCATCGTGCTGTCGAACCACTCCTTCTGGTCGTCGGGGTGACACCCGATCACACCACACTGCATGATCTGCTGGAAGAGCTCGTCACGGGCCTCCTGATACGGAGAGGGCACCATGGCGTCACGACGCGGACGAAGCTTGGGCTTGGCCATTTCCTCTGGGTAGTGCGTCGAACATCGCTGCCGGGGAACTCCGGATCAGCTGTATAAACCTAACCGATGAGACACCGGCTTCCTAGTGGCGTCTCACCCCTATTACGCGATCCACGCCACTAACGCTGAGACGAGCGCGGCCGGCGCGTCCTCCGCTACCAGCGTTCCACAGGGGCGTACGGCGATCGGACGCACCGATGCCAAGGGGAGTACGCCGCGCCAATGCTCGATGCGCGCCGCGAGATCGTCGTCGGCCTCCTGCGCGCCGGTCCAGAGCAGGACGTCGCCGCGCACGTCGCCCAGGCGCTGGCGTTCGTCGCTGCTCAGCGTGACGGCACTGGCGCGCTGCAGAAGCTGCGCCGCGCCACCACTGCCTACGAAGGGGGCCAGATAGCGCGCCACCAGCAGATCAGGCATATGGGCCGGATCGACCACGGCGTCGCGCAGGAACGGCTCCAGCAGCGGTCGGGCACCGAACAGCGCGTTGGCGGTCAGGGCCGACAGCGCCGAGGTGCGTTGCAGCGAGCGGATGGCCAGCCCCGGCAGGTCGTCGGGGTCGAGCGGCTCGAGCAGGGCCAGCCTGGCCGAACGCTCGGGGCGTTGGGCGGCCACCAGCAGACCCACCAAGGCGCCCATGTCTTGTCCGACGATGGTGACCTCAGCCAAGCGGAGCGCGGTGAGCGCCCGCTCTACGTACTCGGCCTGCGCGCCGAGGCCGTAGGACCCGTCGACGGGCCGGTCCGACTCGCCGTGCCCCATCAGATCGATGGAGAGGGCCGTATACCCCGCATCAGCCAACCGCGGCGCCACCGCGCGCCAGAGAAAGCTGCAGCTGCCGAAGCCGTGCAGCAGCGCGACGGCTGGCCCGGCCCGTCCCACCCGCTCCACGTGCAGCGATCCGGCACCAACAGGAATTCGGAGATGTTCGGTGTACATGGCCTCAGGGCAACGGGAGTCGGAGCGCCCGTGCAGGATAGCGCCGATGATGGTGCGACAGATAGCTTACCGCCGCGGCCGCAGTGGTCCGTAGCCGGAGGACGAGGAGAGGCGATGGCGGAAGATCAGACGTACGATGACGGACGCACCGAGATCCTGAAAGCCATGCTTCGGGCGCTCGCCGATCGCATCCGAGCACTCGATGCCGACGACGCCATGTTACCGCATGCCGGCGAACTGATGAAGCTGATCGGTGACGTGCGCAGTGAGCTCTTTCACTACGAAGTGCGCTGCACGTACGACACCCCTGAAGTTGCTGAACATCGCCGTCTGGTCGACGAAGCCCGTCGTCCCGACGAGAGCGCATGGGAACCGACCGGCTGGACGCCGGAAGACGACGAGGAGATCGAGTGGTAAAGGCAACGAAGAAGAAGTCCAACAACGCGTTCCTGCCCATCGTGCTGGTGGTACTCGCCGTCGGCGGCGCCGCCATCTACTACAAAGTGCAGAACAAGCCGAAGCCGATCGAGCTCGCGCCGGGTACGGCGTTGCCGACGGCGGAGGGTCAGCTGCGTGGCGATCCGAACGCGCCCGTGACGATCATGGAGTTCGCGGACTTCGAATGCCCGGGCTGTGGTCAGTTCGCCGCCCTGCAGGGCCCCGACATCAAGACGCGCATCGTCGACGCGGGCCTCGCCAACTTCCGCTTCTACGATTTTCCGCTCACGTCGATTCACCAGAACACCATGGCCGCGCACCTCGCGGCGTCATGCGCGGCCGATCAGGGCAAGTTCTGGGAAATGCACGACGCGTTGTTCGCCGGCCAAATGGACTGGAACTCGCAGGCGACCACGAACCCGCGCAAGGTGTTCGACTCGTACGCGGGCCAGCTCGGTCTCGACATGACGGCCTATAACAGCTGCTTCGACACCCAGAAGAATCTGCCCAAGATTCAGGCGAATGCGGCCGCCGGCACGGAGCGTGGCGTGAGCAGCACCCCGACGCTGGTGGTGGGAAACAAGGTGTACGCAGGCGGCCTGACGTTCGATCAGCTCAAGCAGCTGGTGGACAGCCTCCGCGCGGCGGCACCGGCTGTCGTTCCCGTGACGGACACGGCGAAGAAGTAACGCGAGGCGCGGAACGGCCCGACGCGCGGGTTACGCCCGCCGTCGCGCCGCCGCTTCATCGAGTCGCAATCTCGGAATAGGCATCGCGTCAGCGGTGCCTTCGTCGTTCACGGCATTGAAAGTGGCCGCCGGTACGAGCGCTTCGCCCAACGCCACCAGCGCGCGGGTAGCCACCACGGACGCCAGCGGATCGGGCACACCCATCTCTCGCACGTAAATGTCGAGCGCGCGCTCATAGCCCACGTCGGTGGACAGCGTGTCGACGAAGAGCAGCGCGTTCTCAACATGCGTTCGAATCAGCGCCTCTTCCGCGCGCGCCTGCACCAGCCGCAACCGCTGCTCGGTATCGGCCGACAGCTTGCGGGGGAACAGCGTTTCGGGAAAAAGTTTGTTCAGAATAGACATATGGCTACTGACGAATTTGAGGGGGCGCGTGTTTCGAACCCTGTGACCACGATCACTCCCCGTGCGAATCTCGTGCCTGAGGCGTTTTCCGCACAGATCGTAGTGCATCCGCCAAGACCCGCGCGGGCCGTGCACCACAAGCGCCGCTCCAACCCAAATGCGTCGCGAAGCCCACCCCGCGGGTCAGGAGTCCGCCCGCCCCCCGCGCCGGCGCGAGCACGGGCGCGACGGGCGTCCCGTGAGCCGATCTCTGCGGGGGGCCGCCCCTCACCGGCGCGGCAAACCCAAGCCCGTCCCCCCGCTAGCCAAGCGGCGAACGGGATCGACCCGGAGCGGCCCGGGCGTTCCCGCACACCCGCGCAGTTCAAGTGCAGTTACTCAGGACTCCTGCGCCTCATACTGATCTTTCAGCGAGGCCACCACGGAAGGATCGGCCAGCGTCGTGGTGTCACCAAGCGCGCGACCCTCAGCGATGTCCCGCAGCAGGCGACGCATGATCTTGCCTGAGCGCGTTTTCGGCAAATCCGCGCTGAACAGAATGTCGTCAGGCCGAGCGAGCGCGCCGATCTTCATCGCCACATGCTCGCGCAGTTCGTCGCGCAAACTGCCGCTCGGTGTGAACCCGGCGCGCAGCGACACGAACGCCGCGATCGCCTGACCCTTGATCTCGTGCGCCTTGCCCACCACCGCGGCTTCCGCCACCGCCGGGTGATCCACCAGCGCGCTCTCCACTTCCATCGTGCCGATGCGATGACCGGCCACGTTCAACACGTCGTCCACGCGACCGAGAATCCAGAGATAGCCGTCCTCGTCGCGCTTGGCACCGTCGCCCGGGAAGTACACGTCGGGACGGTTCGGCCACTTGGTGAAATACGTGTCGACATAGCGCGCGTCGTCGCCCCAGATCGTGCGCAGCATGCTCGGCCACGGATGCGTGATCGCCAGCAAACCACCACCGACGCCGATCTCGTTGCCGGCGCTGTCGAGTAGCGCCGTCTTGATGCCAGGGAATGGTGTGGTCGCCGAGCCGGGTTTGGTCGCCGTCACACCCGGCAGCGGCGTGATCATGATCGCGCCGGTTTCCGTTTGCCACCACGTGTCCACGATCGGACAACGCTCCTGCCCGATGTGCTTGTGGTACCACATCCACGCTTCCGGATTGATCGGTTCGCCCACCGATCCCAGTAGGCGCAGCTCCGACAGATCGTGTTTCTCGACGTACGGCGTACCCCACTTCATGAACGCGCGAATCGCCGTGGGGGCGGTGTAGAAAATGGAAACGCCATACCGTTCGCAGATCTGCCAGAAGCGATCCTTGTCAGGCCAGTCGGGCGCGCCTTCGTACACGATCTGCGTGGCGCCGTTGGCGAGCGGACCGTACACCATGTAGGAGTGCCCGGTGATCCAGCCGATGTCGGCGGTGCACCAGTACACGTCTTCTTCCTTTAAATCGAACACGTACTTGGTGGTGCTGGCCACGCCGGTCATGTAGCCGCCGGTCGTGTGTACGATGCCCTTCGGTTTGCCCGTGGTGCCCGACGTGTAGAGAATGAACAGCAGGTCTTCGGCGTCCATCACTTCGGGTTCGCAATACTTCGGCACCTGCCGCTTCATGCGATGCCACCAGTGATCGCGACCTTCCTCCATCTCGGCGAACGTTTCGTCGCCCACACCACTGCGACGACGCATCACCACCAGTACATGCTCGATGGTGGGGCACTCCTTGATCGCTTCGTCAGCGTTGCGCTTGAGCGGCAGCATCTGTCCGCGACGATAGCCGCCGTCAGCGGTGATCAGCACCTTGCACCCGCAATCGTTGATGCGGTCGCGCAGCGATTCCGGTGAGAAGCCACCGAAGACCACCGTATGCACGGCGCCAATGCGCGCGCAGGCCAGCATCGCGAAGATCGCTTCAGGAATCATGGGCAGATAGATCGCCACGCGATCGCCCTTCACGACGCCGAGCTTCTTGAGCATGTTCGCCGCGAGATTGACTTCGCGGTACATGTCCCAATACGTGAACGTGCGACGGTCGCCCGGTTCGCCTTCCCAGATGATCGCGGCCTTGTTGCGGCGCGGCCCGTGGATGTGGCGATCGACGCAATTCACCGAGGCGTTGAGCTGCCCGCCCTGGAACCACTTGGCGTGGGGCGGCGTCCACTCCAGCACCGAATCCCACGGCTTGCTCCAGGTCAGTTCGCCGGCTTCGCGCGCCCAGAAGCTGAGCGGGTCCATCGCCGCGTCTTCTTGTACGCGCGAATCGTGGACACGGGCCGTGGCGCGAAAGGCGCTCGGCGGCGGAAAGGAGCGCGTTTCCTGCAGGAGAACGTCGATATCGCTCATGGAGACCTGGTGTCCGGTACGAACCGGCGCGGTGGGGTGTCCGACGGGGGAGTGCGCGGATCGCGGGCGTCCTGCTAATGTAGAGCGATGCAGTCACCCCACGAAACAGGTGCGACAGGTGTCGCGTCCGCGAATGCCGCGGGGCCGGCGCTCACGGCCGAGGCGCTGGTGCGCGCCTTTGGCGGCCGCCGCGCCGTGAATGGGGTGTCGATCACGCTGCACGAAGGCGCGTGTCTGGCGCTCTTTGGCCCGAACGGCGCGGGCAAGACCACACTGCTGCGCCTGCTGGGTGGGCTGCTCAAGCCCACCACCGGGACCACCCGTTTGCATGGTCAGCCGCTACCCGGTGATGCCGAGACGCGTCGACTGGTCGGATTGATCTCACATCACGCCATGCTGTACCCGGCGCTGTCGGTGCGCGAGAACGTGCGCTTCGCCGCCGAGTGTCAGGGCGTGATCGACGCCGACGGGGCCACCACGCGCGTGCTCACTCAGTTGCGTGTCCTCGATCGGGCCGACACCGCGGTGCGCTATCTCAGTCGCGGACTGCAGCAGCGTGTCTCGATCGCGCGCGCGCTGGTGCATGGGCCGCAGTTGGTGCTGCTCGACGAGCCGTACACGGGACTCGACGAAACCGGCGCGCAGGCGCTCACCGATGCGCTGGGCGCACTCAAGGCCGATGGGGCCACGCTCGTGCTGGTCACGCACAACCTCAGCGAAGGACTCGCGCTGGCCACCCACTCGGCGATCATGCAGAGCGGGAAGTTCGTGGATGAACAGACGGTGTCGCCGTCCGGCTTCGACGTGCCGGGGTATCAGGCGAAGTATCGCGCCCTCGTGCACGAGGGGCTGGCGTGAGCGCTGTGCGCGCTGGTTCGACTCATCGCGACCCCACCCACAAGGCGCCGTCGTATCTGGCCGACGCCTGGCGCATTGCCCGGAAAGACCTGCTGATCGAGTTCCGGACCCGGAGCGCGTTTCTGGCGGCGACCGTCTTTGCGGTGCTGGCTGTCGTGATCTTCCGTTTCACGTGGGATCCCACGGCCATTCCGGCCATGGATCTCGCCCCCGGTGTGCTCTGGGTCATCTTCACTTTTTCCGGACTGCTCGGGCTCAACCGCTCCTTCGGACTGGAGCTGGCGGAACGGGCCTATGACGGCCTGCTCGCGTCGCAGGTGTCGCGCGAGGCCATCTTTACGGGCAAGGTGATCGCGAACTTCGTCTTCGTGATGTGCGTTCAAGCGTTGGCGCTTCCCGCCGTGGCGCTCTTCTTCGATCTTTCGGTCGGCCCGTCGTGGGGGATCATCGTGGGGATCGTGGTGCTGGCGTCCCTCGGGTTGTCGGCGGTTGGTACGTTGTTCGCGGCGATCGCCTCAAACACGCGCCTGGCCGAGTTGCTGTTGCCGATGATGACGCTGCCTTTCTTCGTGCCGCTCGTGATTCCCGCGGCGCAAGCCACGGCGGTGGTGTTGCGTGGTCAGCCGATCGCCGATGGCATGGCGTGGCTCAAGGTGTTGGTCGCCTTCGATCTCGTCTTCGTCTCCGCGTGCATCGTGGTATTTCCGTTTACGATCGAGGAGTAGGTATGTCGTCGGTGTCGTCTGCTGCCCCGCGTTCGGCCACCTTGCCGGCGCCGAAGGGATTCGATGCGTTCCTCGCCATCGCGATCGTGGCGGTGATCGCGGCGTGTGCGCGTGCGCTCTTCTTCACGCCCATCGATGCGATGCTTGGCGCGGCGCAGAAGATCTTCTATGTGCACGTGCCGGCGGCGATCATCGGGTTGTACTTCGCCTGCGGCCTGCTGTTCATCAGCAGCATCATGTACCTGTGGATCAAGGATGAGCGCCTCGATCGCCTGGCGGAGTCGTCGGCCGAAGTCGGCTTGGTGTTCATGGGCATCGTGCTGGTGACGGGACCGGTGTGGGCACGCACAAGCTGGGGCACGTGGTGGGTGTGGGAAGCGCGCATCACGAGCACGCTGTTCCTTTGGTTGCTGGTCGTGGGTTATCTCGTGCTGCGCAGCGGCGTGGAGTCGGTCGAAGTGCGCGCGCGGCTGTCGGCGGTGATGGGCACACTGGCCGCGTTGTTGGTGCCGTTCATTCACCTCACGGTGAAGTTGTTTCGCGGTATGCATCCGGAGGCTGTCGTGCTCGCGCCGGAGAAGCCCAAGATGCCCCCCGAGATGCTGATGTCGTTCGGGCTGTCGATGGCGGCGTTCCTGTTGCTGTTCCTCGCGTTGCTGCGGTTGCGCTTCCGCTGGGCCACGCTGCGAGACGCGCGTGCGGCGATGGAGGCGGCGTGATCGTGCATGTCAGTGCGCTGATGTCCGCGGCGCCGAGGTTGACCGATGCCACCGTACAGGACACGGCCGGGAAGGTGGCCTATGTGCCCAAGGCCGGTGGCCCGCCCGACAGCAGCGGCTATATGTGGGCCGGCTACGCGATCACGGCGGTGGCCTACGGCGGATACATCGTGCTGCTGCTGCGTCGCATGGCGCGGGCAAAGCACGGTCGATGATGAACCGGTAGTCGGCCGATGATCAAGGTGGCGCGCGCGCCCGAGCCGCGGCCGCTCGAGGGGGTGCGCATCGCGGTTACGCGCGCCGGTGAGCGTGGATCGCCGTTGGCCGATGCGCTGAGGGCCAAGGGAGCGACCGTGTACGAAGTGCCGCTCACCCGCATCGAAACTCTGGAGCTCGCGCCGTTGCACGATGCCGTGCGGCGATTGGCCGAATTCGACTGGGTATTGCTTACCAGTGTGAACGCCGTCGAACACCTAGCGCGGGTGGTGACCGAGCGGGGAGCCGAGGCGGCCATGGCCACGCGGCGCTTGGCCGTTGTGGGCACCGCCACGGCGGTCGCGACGGAGAAGTGCGGCTGGCGAACTCCCACCGTGCAGCCCGACAACGCGCAGGCGGTCGGGATGTTGGATGCCATGGCGTCGCGATCGGACATCGAGGGCGCCCGCATGCTGTACCCGTGCGCGGCCACCGCCCGCGATGTGCTCCCCGACGGTCTGCGGGCGCTGGGCGCCGTGGTGGAGAGCGTGCCGGCCTATCGCAGCGCCCCCGATCCCGAGGGGCAGGCCCGGGTACGCGAGCTCGTGAAATCGGGGGAGATCGATCTAGTCACGGTGGCGGCGCCAAGCGCCGTTGATGCGTTACTCGATGCCCTTCCGGCCGAGCATGCTGGCCGACTGCCGGTGGCCTGTATCGGCCCCGTGACCGCGCGCGCCGCGAAGGTGGCCGGCTTTCCCGTGAAGGTCGAATCGGGGGCTGCCACGATGGAGGGGTGGGTGATCAGCATCGTGAAGGCCTGCGGGGCTAACTGAACCAGCGGTTGCCCCAATAAGTTGTAGGATGACTGATCTTGTCGTCCGCATCGGAACCCGTTCCTCTGAGTTGGCGCTGCGTCAGGCGCGCCAAGTTGCTGCTGCGCTGGCCGTGCGTGGCGTGGCGAGTGAACTGGTGGAGTACACCACCATCGGCGATCGCATTCTCGATCGCCCGCTCAACGCGATCGGTGAGAAGGGGCTGTTTACCGCCGAACTCGAAGCGGACCTCATCGCCGGTCGCACCGATTGCGCGGTACACTCGCTGAAGGATCTGCCCACGGCCGATCCCGAAGGGCTGACCATCGTGGCGTTGCTCGAGCGGGAAGATCCGCGTGACGCGCTGGTCGTCGGTCCGAACACGACGGCGCGCACGCTGCTGGATCTGCCGAAAGGTGCCAAGGTGGGTACGTCGTCGCTGCGTCGTCGCGCCCAACTGCGCGCGCTGCGTCCCGACTTCGACGTGCGCGAACTGCGTGGCAACGTGGGCACGCGGTTGCGGAAGATCGACGCCGGTGAAGTCGACGCCGCGCTGCTCGCGGCCGCCGGATTGCGCCGCCTCGGACTCGGCGATCGCATTGTCGCGTTCATGGATCCACCCGACTGGATCTCGGCGCCAGGGCAGGGGGCCATCGCCGTGCAGGCGCGCGCGAACGACGAGCGCATGACGGCGATTCTCGCCGTGCTCGATCACGCGCACACGCGTGCGGCGGTGACGGCGGAACGCGCGCTGCTGGCCGCGCTCGAGGGCGGTTGTCAGGTGCCGATCGGCGCGTGCACCACGTACGAAGCGAAATACGGCCCGATGCTGCACGGCATCATCGCGTCGATCGACGGCGTGTCCGTAGTGCGCGGCGGATTGCCGATCAACGCCGAGGATCCGGCGTCGAGCGGGCGCGAACTCGCCCGGCAGCTGCACGCCGCGGGTGGTGCCGGCATTCTGGAAGAGCTGCGCGAAGAGCTGGCCGAAGCGGCCGCGGCCAAGGCGGCCGAGAAGGTTGCCGCGCAGGGAGCCAGCTGATGCCGATGCGCATGCGTCGTTTGCGGCGTACCGAGGCGCTCCGTCGCATGGTGCGCGAAACGCGCCTCGATCCCGCGCAGTTTATCTGGCCGCTGTTCGTGCGGTCGGGCACCGGCGTTCGTGCGCCGATCGGGTCGATGCCGGGTGTGTCGCAGACGTCGGTTGATGAGATGCTGCGAGACGCCGAGAAAGCGGTCGCGGCGCAGATCGGCGGCATTCTGTTATTCGGTATCCCTGACTCGAAGGACGCGACTGGCTCGTCGGCGTGGGACCCGCAGGGTCCGGTGCCGGCCGCTGTACGCGCCGTGAAGCGCGAGTTCCCGAATCTCGTGGTCGTGACCGACGTATGCATGTGCGAGTACACCGATCACGGGCACTGCGGATTGCTCACGCCCTCGGGCGAGGTGGACAACGACGCCACGCTCGAACTGTTGTCCCGTGAAGCGTTGGCGCACGCCGAGGCCGGTGCCGATATCGTGGCGCCCAGTGACATGATGGACCTGCGCATCGGTCATATGCGCCGAGCCCTCGACATGGGTGGCTTCACGCAGACGCCAATCATGAGCTACGCCGCCAAGTACGCGTCGGCGTTCTATGGCCCGTTTCGCGAGGCGGCGGAATCGACGCCGGCATTCGGCGATCGTCGCAGCTATCAGATGGATCCGGCCAACGGCCGCGAAGCGCTGCGCGAAGTGAAGCTCGACGTGGAGGAGGGGGCCGACATTCTGATGGTGAAGCCGGCCGGCGCGTATCTCGACATCATTGCGGCCGTGAAGCGTGAGACACAGATGCCGCTCGCGGCCTATCAGGTGAGTGGCGAGTACTCGATGATCAAGGCCGCGGCCGAACGCGGCTGGATCGACGGCGATCGCGCCATGATGGAGTCTCTGGTGGCCATCGCACGCGCTGGTGCCGACATGACGATCACCTATTTCGCACTCGAAGCGGCCGCTGCTCTGCGCAACCGCTGACCTGCCTTCTTTTAACAGCCCATCGTCGATGCACAATCCCTGGCGTGACATGCCCCCCGGTCCGCATGTGCCGGAGCTGGTTACCGCGATCATCGAGATTCCCGCGGGCTCGCGCAACAAGTACGAGCTCGACAAGGAATCCGGACAGTTCAAGCTCGATCGCGTGCTGTATTCGGCCGTACACTATCCGGGCGACTACGGCTTCATTCCGCGCACACTGCACGAGGACAATGATCCGCTCGACATTCTCGTGCGCATCAACGAGCCCACGTTTCCGGGGTGCCAGATCACCTGCCGCCCGATCGGCGTGCTGAAGATGCTGGACAAGGGTGAGCCCGACGAGAAGATCCTCGCCGTGCCCAGCGATGATCCGTACCACAACGACATCTACGACATCGCCGACATGCCGGCGCACTACCTGAAGGAGATCGAACACTTCTTCGGCATCTACAAGGATCTCGAGGGCAAGCGCGTCGAGATTCAGGGATGGGAGAAAAGTGAGGTGGCGTTCAAGGTGATTCAGAGATCCATTGAGCGGTATGCAGAGGTGTACTTGAAGGGTGCGTGATGGGGACGGTAAGCTCCCAGGTGAGCAGGGGGGAGGGTATCAGGGGGCAGGAGGGAGGTAAACCGCGCGCTGTTCACCTGCTTCCTCCATCCTGATACCCTCCCCCCTGCTCACTTGGGAGTTTGCAGTTCAGAAGGCCGCCGCCCGCTTCATCACCAACGCCGCATTAATCCCGCCAAATCCAAAACTGTTCGACAGCACCACCTTGGGACTCAGCTCGCGGCCGTGCTGCGGCACGTAGTCCAGATCGCAGCCGTCGTCGGGCGTTTCCAGATTGAGCGTGGGCGGGATCCAGCCGCGTGAAATCGTGAGCGCGCTGATCGCCGCTTCGAACGCGCCGGAAGCACCGAGGGCGTGGCCGTAGTAACCCTTGGTGCTCGACACCGGAACACGGTACGCGTGCTCGCCGAACACCTGCTTGATGGCCATGGTTTCAGTGGGATCGTTCAGCGGTGTGCTGCTGCCGTGAGCATTGATGTAGTCGATCTGTTCCACGCTCACCGACGCATCGCGCAGCGCGTTGCGCATGCATCGCGCGGCCTGCGCGCCGTCGGGGCGCGGGGCGGTCATGTGATGCGCGTCGTTGGTGGTGCCGTAGCCGCTCAGCTCCGCATAAATGCGGGCGCCACGCGCTTCCGCGTGTGACCACTCCTCCAGCAACAGTACGGCGCCGCCTTCGCCCATCACGAATCCATCGCGGTGTTTGTCGAACGGCCGCGACGCGCGCGCCGGATCGTCGTTGCGCGTAGACATCGCGCGAATGAGCGCGAAGGCACCGAAGCATAGGGTGGCCAGTGGCGCTTCCGATCCGCCGGCCAGCATCACGTCGGCGTAGCCGTCGCGGATCTGTCGGAACGCTTCACCGATCGCCATGGAGCCCGACGCACAGCTCATCGCGTTGGTGGAGTTGGGACCCGACACGCCGAACTCGATGGCCATGTTGCAGCTGGCCGAGCCGCCGAATACGGCGAGAGCGAGCGTGGCATCGACGGCGCGCAGTCCGCCGTGCAAAAAGCGGGCGGCCTGTTCCTCGGCGTAGCCGACGCCGCCCAGTGCGGTACCCATCATCGCGCCCACGCGATCACGATCTTCGTTGGCCAGATCGAGCTTTCCGTCTTCAAGGGCCAGTATCGAACTGACGACCGCGAACTCGCTGAAGCGGTCGAGACGCTTCACGCGCTTCGCGTCGATCCATTTGGTAGCGTCGAAGTCGTCGATCTGCGCCGCGCACTGCGAACGGTAAATCGACGCGTCGAACCGCGTGGCCGGCACCACCGCCGAGCGCTCGGCGCGCAGCCCTTGCCACAGCGCTTCGACGCCTGTGCCGATCGGTGTGACGCACCCGATGCCGGTGATCGCCACCCGACGTCGGGATGGGGAGGATTCGGGCGTCGTGTAGGACGGCGGCGGATTGGTCATGAAGGATTCCGTTCAGCGACGGCGGCCAGACCCGCCAGGGTGCGCGACGCGATGCCGTGCACGAATACCGGAGCGATCACCTGCGTGGCCGCGAACCGTCCGATCAACGGCCATAGCGGGCCGTTCCACACGTGCACGATGCGCGTGAGGGTGCCGCCTTCGACCGGCGTGAAACTCCACTCCACGTCCATCCGCGTGGTCACGCCACCGACGTGCTTGAACCGCACCCACGGTACGTCATGATTCACCGCCATCTCCGACAGCCACCACGTGGGCCAGTTGAACTGACCGAACGGGCGATTGGCCGCCATCTCCACCATGCCACCGCCATCGGGCGTACGATGACGAAACCGTACGAGCCGGTAGTGCGGTAGATACGCCGGCCAATGCTCGACCTCGCGCGCAATCTCGAAAATGCGCGCCACCGGGGCGCGCACGATCCGCTCGTCGATCTGTGTCACCAGTTGGTCCGCTGGTGGCGGACCCAGTTCGTAGTTCGCGTGCATGGGCGAGGCTGAGGAAAAAGGCATGGACATTTACGGGCAGGCGCCGGCACGCGGCGACGGCGCCCACACGGCGACGACCCGGAACCCGGGGGCTCGGTGGGCCTGTACGGCGCAACCGGTGGCCCGTTCCACAAGCGACTGTAATTCGTCGCGCGTGAATCCGCGCAGGATCGACACGATGCCATCGTGCCGGCTCACGGGGTGAAACCGGAGCAGGAACGATGCCGCCCAGAGGCCAGCCACCGCAAACCAGCTGCGACGCAGGTCGCCGATGATCACCGCTGAGCGTGCGACACGCGTGCATTCCTGAAGCAGGCGATCGGCCTCCGGGCCGTCGAAGTGGTGCAACACCTGCGAACAGGTCACGATATCAATGCTGCCGTCGGCAAATGGCAGCGCCATGGCGTCGGTAGCGAGCGCGTGCGTACACGAGGCGCTGGCTGCACGGGCCAGTGCGGGAACGAGCTCGGCACCGATGGTGGTGAGTGCGACGGCGCTGTCCGCGTTCATGCGTTGTGCCATACGCTCCGCGGCACGGGGGATGTCGCCTAACCCGGTGCCGATGTCGAGCAAGGTGAGCGTGCCCGTCGCCGAGCCGATGGCGCGCTGTGCGTGCAGTACCCGTCGCACCTCGACCAACACGACGCGGCGCCCGCCAAAGAAACGATTCGCCAAAGCGACATCACGCAGCGAGCGCAACGCGAGCGCGGGATCCTCTCCGGGGTCGTCGAGGATCTCACTGCCGCGTCGGCGCGCCGGCGTGAACATGGAGGCGAGGCGCGAGTCTATCGTTCCAACTGCGCGTAGCCACCGCGATAGTAGAGCAGCGGCTTCGCATCGCGCGCCGCGGCCTGTTCCACATGTCCGACCACAATGACATGGTCGCCGGCCGGATGGCGGGCCACGATACGGCACTGCATTGATGCCAACACATCATCGAGCACGGCATCGCCCAGCTCACCGTCCACGTATCCCACGCCCGCAAAGCGATCGTCCACCTTGCCGGCAAAGCGGCGGGAGAGCGCTTCCTGCGAATCGGCGAGCACATTGACCGCGAAGCTCGTGGCATCTGCCATCACCGGCGCCATCGTGGCGTCGTTGCCGATGCACACTAGCACCAGCGGCGGATCGAGGCTGAGCGAGGAAAACGCACTCACCGTCATGCCGTGCGGCGTCCCGTTCACATCATGCGTGGTGATGACGGTGATGCCGGAAGCGAAGCGGCCCAGAACGGCGCGGAACAAATCTTGATCGATCATCAGGAAAGGAATCGGAGCAGGGTGCGCGGGCGCAGCACCGCCGACGGCGGCACGAAGTCGCCCGTGACCCCGATCAACAGGTCAGCGAGATCGCGATCGCGCGTCAGCACCCGCGCGGCGTGATTCATCAACGTCGGAAAAGCCACGGCGGCTCCAATGAGCTTTTCGACGCGCCACTTTCCGGCAAAGGTGTGCTTCCGCGCCTGCTCGTAGGCCCGCAGGGCACGACGCATTCCGCGCGAGTCAGCCTGTTCGCGGGCATGCACCGCGTCGACCGCGTACGGGGCCAGCAGCTCGCCACCGCGCAGGGCGGCATAGATGCCTTCACCGGTGAACGGATCGTAGAAGTCGGCCGCGTCGCCCGTGAGCATCGCGCCCGGCGCCCAAGCACGGGTGGCGTGCGACGCAAACGGTCCGGTCGCGCGCACGGGTGTTTCCCGCACCGCATCGCGAAAGCGCGGATGCAACGCGGGCTGTTCGGCAATCCATGCCTCGAGAAACGCCGTCGGATCGCCGGCCATCCCCTGCGCCGCGCGTCGCGGCACGACTAAGGCCACGTTGGTGAGTCCACCGGACACTGCGGCGAGCCCCACATAGCCGTTTCGCGTCACATGCATCTCGCCAAGCGTGCCAATGCCCTCCACGTCGCGGTAGTGCGCCACCAGCGCTACGCGCCGAGGCCACCGCGATTGATGCGCCAGTTCCAGTCGGCGCGACACGATCGAACGCAAGCCGTCGGCACCGATCACCAACGACGCGCGCATCGCGCGCATGCCGTCGGGCGTACGCACGTCCACACCGCACACGGTACCGCTCGCGTCGAGCGTCACGCCCTCGACTTTGGCGTCTTCGAGCACGCACACGCCGGCGGCTCGCGCGCGCTCGACGAGCAGGGTGTCGAGAATTTCGCGTCGCACGCCGAGCCCGCGATCGCGGAAGCCGCGAAAACCGTGACGCGCCACGAACTCGCCATGAATGCGGTCGCCCGATGGCGCGTGCACCACCATGCCGGTCAACGCCGCCGCGCCACCCTGCTCAAGATGGCCCAGCGCGCCCATCGCGTCGAGAATGCGGCTGGCCTCCGGGCTGACGTACTCAGCACACGGCTTGGCCCGTGGAAACCGAGCCCGGTCGAGCAGGCACACCTCGAGCCCCGCCGTGGCGAGATGCCAGGCCGCCGAACTGCCGGCGGGGCCTCCGCCCACGACGATCACCTGCCAGGCGCGCGAGTAGTCGGACATGGGGCTCGGAAGGAGGCATCGCAAAACCAGAGGAATCCTGAGAACCTAACTCCCCGAGCGGGCACACAGATCCCGTGTGCAAGCGAAGGGCCAGCCGGGCGTCGCTATGCGGACGCGCCCGCGGTCAGCCAGGCCAACAGGGCCGCCGACGCCGTGCACACGAAGTTCACCTCGTCGTTGCCAAGCCATCGCCAGCCACCCCGGTGCCGGGTGTCCGTGCCGCACGAGTGGCGCGCCTGCTCGGTGGCCGTCTCGCACGAGGGACACCAGCGTCTCTGCTGCACGAGGGCACCGGCGACGGTGTCGACGATCGCCCCGAACACTGCCGCCACGGCCACGATCCACCACCGCGCCGCCGGTACGAGTCCGATGGCCACCGCGATGGCGGTCAGCACGAGCGCGCTCACCACCGTGGCCGCGCTTCCCGCCGCGCTCACCGCACCGGAAGTACCGGTGGGCACCTGACGCCAGTTGCGAACGGAGCGCGGCGTGCCGCCGATCCAGGTGCCGATTTCCGTACCGAGCGTGTCGGCACCGGCCGCGGCGAGGGCGGCTGTGCCCCATAGTGCCGCCTGTGAGGCAGGATCTCCGCGAAAAAGGGCCACTGCTGCCGCGATCGCGAAGACGCCGCCGTTGGCCAGCACCTGGACGGCGTCGCGTTGCGCGCCTTTCTCCACCACACCGGCCGTGCGTTGCTCCTTCCGGGCGCGTCCCAAACGTGAGCCAAGTGTGGCCCACGCGAACCAGCAGATCAGAAAGCCGCCCCATGGCCAGCCGGCGCGAAGGGCGATCGCTCCCACCGCCGACGCGGCGAGCGCCCCGCTGGTTCGCAGGCTGCCGGAGCGCCACGCGGCTCCGGCGATGAGTATCGCGAGGCCCAGCGCTACCGACGCGGACGGACCGGCCACGCTCAACCACGCGGGCACGGCCGCCGGCACGATCTGGGTCAGCGTGATGTCGGTCAGCGTGATCTCGCTCTGCGTGACGAGAGGATCTGTTCTGCGCGCTGTCGCAGCTCGTCGCTCGCGCGCATCGTCGCCTGCTCCCGTTGCCCAAAGGCGTGCAACGCGGTGCGCAGCGCCTGCAGCTGACGTTCGAGGCGCGCACAGGACACGCACTCGCGCAGATGCGCGCCCACTACCTGCGTCAGCGGGCGGTCGCGATCATCGAAGGCGGTGAGCTCACCATCCACGAAGGCATCCAGATGCAGCCGGATGTGCGCGCAGTCGATGAGAGGCGCCGCGGGGGCGTCGGGCGGGAGGTGCTGAGCCATCTACGGAACACGCTGCTTGTCGCATCGCCGGCGCGCAAGATGACGAGCCGAACTATGGAACGGTCGGTCGCATCGATCTCGTCATGTTCGCCGTCTCTTTGCGACCGTGTGCGCTTGTAATCGTGACCGGGGACACGTTAGCATCCTCCCTGTGTCCTCTCTGATTGACGGCCGGCCCGCCCGCGCCACTGTCCCCGCTGATCTCACGCTGGTGCTGTCCGGCAAGCCGCTCGACGCGCGGCTCCCGCTGGCGCTGCTCGAGGCCGTCAAGGCGATCGACACGCCGGAGGCGGAGCTCGATGCCGAGCTGGTGCATGAGCTGCGCAACAAGCGACTCGGCCTCAGCGACACGGTCTACCAGCAGATCCGTCGCTACAGCGACGCCGTCCGGGCTCGTCAGCGCGTGGGCTTCGATGAGGTGCTCGCCCTCGCGCGGCTCATCGGCCGCCGTCCCGATGCCGACTTGGCGTTCCGCGAAGCCGGACGACGCTGGGCGCGCTCCTACGTGATGACGATCAGCGGGCTGCAGCGCGGAGGGGCCCGATCGCTGCCGTCGCTGATCGGACGTCCGATCGCGTTACGCTTGCTCCGCAACCTCTCGCGTCGGTACATGAATGGCGTGCTCGTGCGCCAGGGCAGCACGTTGCTGCTCGACGTGGAATCGCCCGTGTCTGCCGATGCGGCGGCGCGTGCCGTCGGCTGCGGTCTCTACGAGGCGGCCTTCCGGGAAGCCCTGCTCCTGCTCGCCGACGCCGATGGAGCGATCGAGCATGTGATGTGCCGCACGCGCGGGGATCGCCACTGTCAGTGGCGCGCCGAGTGGCGTCGCCGCTGATTTGATGACAGGCCCCGCCGAATCGTCGGCGGGCGTCGATGGTGCACTGCTCCTGACCTCCCGACTGCTATGCTGACCCCCGAAATGCTGCCGCGTCTGCAGCAGTTGCTTGCCGACGCCGATCTCGACGGATGGTTGCTTTACGACTTCCGCGGTACAAACGCCATCGCCTCCGGGCTGCTCGGCTTCGACGGCCTCGTATCGCGTCGCGTGTTCGCGCTCATTCCGCGCGAAGGCCTGCCGATCGGTATCGCACATGCGATCGAACCCGGTCCGTGGGCGCAGTGGCCAAAGGCATGGCCGCTGCGCACCTACAGCGGCTGGCGCGCGCTCGAGTCGGGAGTGGCGTCGCTGGTGCAGGGCAAGCGGGTGGCGATGGAGTACTCGCCGGGTGACGCGATTCCGTATCTCGATCGTGTGCCCGCGGGTGTGCTGGAGATGGTGCGTGCGGCGGGCGCAACGGTGGTCTGCTCTGGTGATCTCGTGTCGCAGATCTACGCCACGTGGACTCCAGACCAGCTGCTGTCGCACGAGCGGGCCGCCGAACGCATCATGCACATCGCGCACGGCGCGATCGTGTATGCTGGCGACATGGTCGCGCTGGGCACACCGGTGGCTGAGCATGAGCTGCAGGCGCGCATTCTCGAAGCGTTCGAGCGCGCCGGCCTCGAGACGCATCACGGCCCCGATGTCGCCGCTAGCGAGAACGCGGCCAATCCGCACTACATGCCGTCGGCCGCCTCGCCCCGTCTCATTCAGCGCGGCGATACGCTGCTGATCGACTTGTGGGCGCGCGAGAAGCACGGCGGAGTGTACGCCGACCAAACGTGGATGGCGTCGATGGGCGCACCGACGGAGCGCGTGGTGACGGTGTGGGAAGCGGTGCGCGATGCGCGTGATGCCGCGCTGTCGCTGCTGCAGAGCCGCATCACGGCCGGCCTGCCGGTCCGCGGCGGTGAAGCCGACGATGCAGCGCGCGCGGTGATCGAAGCGCGCGGCTTCGGCCCGCAGTTCTGGCATCGCACGGGGCACAGCATCGACTCGCGCGAACTGCACGGCTCGGGTCCGCAGATCGACAACCTGGAATCACGTGATGATCGTCTGCTGATACCGGGCGTGGGCTTCTCGATCGAACCGGGCATCTACCTGCCCGGCGAGTTGGGGGTGCGGTCGGAAGTGAACGCGTACGTGGCCATGGATTCTTTGCTGGTGACGCCCGGCGACGTGCAGCGCGACCTGATCGTGGTTTGACGGCTCGCGTGTACGGCCGTGGGAGGCTGGTGTTGTTGGCGGCACTCGTCGCCTGCGGCGAGTCGCGGGCGTCGAATGAGGCGAACGGCCGCATTGCGGATGTACCGGTGATCCCCGGATCCGATCACGCGAGCGCGGTCCCACGCGACAGTGCCCTGTTGTCGCTGACACGCGCGGCTGGCGGCGCCGACGGCATGCGGTACACCGTCTCGGCGCAGGCGAGCAGCGGGTTCATCGTGGGGAAGATCGGCGGTGGGGCGCCGCGTGACACGAGCATTGCGCCCACGCACGATCTGTCGGTGTGCCGTCCGTTCACGCAATCGCTGGTGCCCAGCCGCGACGGCGGCGTGGGGAACAGCGTGGTGTGGTTGGTGGGCGTCGCCACCGGTCCCCGCGATGACGCGCCGCGTCGTGTGCGCGTGCTGCTCGACGGCTGTCGTCTCGATCCGCGCGTGCAACGCGTCGCGGCCGGCGGCACGGTCATGATCACGTCACGCGACGCGATGATGACGCGCTTGCAGTTCATCGACGTGGGTGGCGCCTCCGCGTCACGCGGCACGGTGTTGTTCAACGACGCCGGGCAGGTGGTGCCCACCAGCGACGCGGCCAAGACGCCAGGGATCGTGCAGATCCGCGACGATCTGCATCCGTGGGTGCGCGCCTATCTGGCGGTCACGCCGCACCCGTTCGTGGCGATCACCGCCGCCGACGGCGCGTTCCGTTTCGACAACGTCCCGCCGGGATCGTACACACTGGTGGTGTGGCACGAACGGTTCGGCATCAAGCAGCAGCGGGTGCGGGTCGATGCGCACGTAGAGACGCGGGTGGAGCTGGCGTACTGAGGCTCACACGCGGCCCTGCTGAACGGCACACGCACAGGCACAGGGCGCGCAAAGACCGCCGAGGGCATGGCCGTGACTGAACAGATCACACAGAGCAAAAGAGCAAAAGAGAAAAAGAGAAAAAGCGAAACTGTTTTCTCCGCCTTTGCAACAGTTCAGCTCAGCTCAGCTGATGCAACCGCGCAAAGAGCCCGTCTTCGCGACCGAGCAGTTCGTCATGCGAGCCGGTCTCCACGATGCGCCCCTGATCGAGCACCACCACGCGGTCGGCGCGGCGCACGGTACTGAGGCGGTGTGCGATCAGCAGCGTGGTGCGACCCTCCAGGAGTTGTTCGAGCGCTTGCTCCACAAAGCGTTCGCTCTCGGTGTCGAGACTCGACGTGGCTTCGTCGAGAATCACCACCGCGGGATCTTTCAGGAATACCCGCGCGATCGCGATGCGCTGACGCTGACCGCCCGAGAGCTTGACGCCGCGTTCACCGACGCGTGCGTTCCACTGGTCAGGGAGCCGCTCGATGAACTCCCACGCGTGCGCGGCCTGCGCCGCCCGCAACACGTCGGCGTCGCTGGCGTCGGGGCGCGCGTAGGCGATGTTCTCGCGGATCGTGCCGCTGAACAGCACCGGCTCCTGCGGAACGATGCCGATGGCACCACGTAGCGTGTCGAGTGACAAGTCGCGGATGTCGACGCCGTCGAGCGTGATGCGGCCCGACGTGACGTCCCAGAAGCGCGGCAGCAGGCTCGCGATCGTGGTCTTGCCGGCACCCGAGCGCCCGACCAACGCGACCACTTCGCCTGGTGCGATGACGAGGGAAATGTCCTGCACGACGTCCGGTTGATCGGGCTGGTACCGAAACGCCACCGACTCCAACGCCACTGCACCCCGCACCGGCTCGGCGAACCGGTGTGGATGCTCCGGGTCGCGCACCGTCGGCTCGGCGTCGAGCAGTTCGAACACACGCGTGGCGGCACCAACGGCTTCTTGAAAGTTGCCGAACAGCGTGGCCAACGAGCCCACCGCCGCCGCCACGAACAGCGCATAGAACAGGAACGCCACCAGCGTGCCGGCCGTGAGCTTCCCCTCGACCACCTGCGCGCCGCCCTGCCAGAGCACCGCCGCCACCGAGCCGAAAGCCACGAAGCCGACCACGCCGAAGAAGAGCGCGCGCATGCGCGCGCGGTACACCGCCACGCCCACCAGGTCGTGCAACACCGCGCCAAAGCGCTCGGTCTCGATCCCTTCGCGTGTGAAGCTCTGCACGGTGCGAATGGAGCCGAACGATTCATCGGCCATGCCCATCGCCTCGCCGATGCGGTCCTGCACACTCGTGCTGGCCTTGCGCAGCGCGCGACCGAACGTGAAGGCGGCGCCGACCACCAGCGGCACCACGGCCAGCGTGGTGAGGGTGAGCCGCGGGTTCGTCACGAACATCATCGCGATGCCGCCGATGAGAAACAGCGTCTGCCGCGAGAGTTCGGAGATCCAGGTGCTCAGCAGCGACTGCAGCAGGGCGAGGTCGCTGCTGAGTCGACTGGTGAGTTCACCGGTGCGACGTTCGGTGAAGAACGCCGGCGACAACCGGATGAGATGCGCGAACGTCTGCTCGCGCAGCGTGGCGACGATCCGCTCGGTGGAGGAGCTGAGCAAAAACACCTGCACGAAGTTCGCGACGCCTTGCACCGCGAACACGCCGAGGAGGCCGAGCGCGATGCGGTCGAGGGCACCGCGGTCTTTCAGTTCGAAGGCGGCGTCGAGCAGGTAACGCAACACGGCGGGGAACACGAGCCCCGCCGCAGCCGCGACGACCAGGAAGAGAAAAGCGACGGCCAGTCGCGCGGTGTACGGCCGCACCAGTGGCGCCAGGCGCGCCAGCGGGCGCGGCGACACCGAACGGCGAGGCGTCACCGCGTGATCGCCCGATCAACCGCCATCGCGAGGAAGAGCAGCGCCAGATACAGCAGCGAATACTTGTAGACCCACCACGCCGGACCGGTCCAGGGCTTCGATGCGCGGGCCGCGAAGAGCACCTTGAGCACGCCGCCCATGAGCAGCGCGTTCAACACGATGGCCGACAACAGGTACAGCGTGCCGAACGCGCCGAACAGCACCGGCAACAGCGTGAGGACGATGAGGATCACGGTATACCACACCATCTGGTACATCGTTTCGCGTTCACCCCACACCAGCGGGGCCATCGGCACCTTGGCGCGGCCGTAGTCCACCTGTTTGAGCAGGGCGAGCGCCCAGAAGTGCGGCGGCGTCCAGTAGAACACGATCAGGAACAGGCACAGCGCCGACACGTCGAGCGTGCCCGTGACCGCCGCCCACCCCACCAAGGGCGGGAACGCGCCGGCCGCGCCACCGATCACGATGTTCTGCGGCGACGAGCGCTTGAGCCAGCGCGTGTAGATGAACACGTAGAAGTAGAAACCGGCCAGCGCGAGTCCGGCCGTGAGCACATTGACGAAGTGCGCCAGCATCCACGTAGCAAAGGTCGCGCAGGCCACACCGAAGGCCAGCACCTGGATCGGCGACATGCGTCCGCTCGGGATCGGACGCAGGCGCGTACGTGCCATGACGTCGTCGATATCGCGATCGAGATACATGTTCACCGCGTTCGCGCCGCCGGCCATGAGATAGCCGCCGATGCTGACCAACAGCACGCTCAGCAACGTCGGCGAGCCCGCCGCATACATCGGCGCGACCGTCGTGACGAGCAGGAGCGAGATGATCCGCGGCTTGGTCAGCGCGATCAGATCACGCGAGAGTGGTGTTGGCGTTTTGTCGGGGTCCAGCGCGACTCCGGTCATGATACCGATGGAACTGCACGAGCCGACACCGGAGCGGTGCCTGCTCCCTTCGCTTGCGACGCCACCACCGTCCGGCCGGCGGCGATGCGTGCCAGATAGACCATGGCGAACGCCGTCACCCAGATCAAAATGCCCGTGGCCTGATGCAGCGAGCGCACCACGCCAGGGAATCCACCGGTCACCATCCAGCCGGCCCACACCACCTGCAGCGCCCCGAGCCCGAGCCCGATCCACGCCGCCCGCAACACCGCTGCGGGTTCAAAGCGCTTGCGGAAAATCATGGGCAGCGAGATCAGGTGCGCGACCAACAAATACGCGAGAATGCGATGCGTGAGCTGCACATGCTGCGCCCCGCCACCGAGCGAGCCTTCACCGCACAGCGGGAAGCCGGCGCAGGCCACCGCCGCGCCGGGAATCTTTGCGGTCAGTCCGCCCAACAGCACCACCAGCAACGCCAGCACTGCGGCGCCCGTGGCACCACCGACGGCCTTGGCTGTACCCTTGGCGCTCAGGATCGAAGTCCCGCCGAGTCCACCGGCGCGAATCGTTGCCACCGTGAGCACCGCCAGCAGCGACGCGGCCAACAGTTTGTGCACGACGGTCGCCCATGCCGGGTTGCCGGTGAACACCGTCACGGCACCGAACAGCGCCGGCGCGAACCAGAGTCCCAGCGCCACCCGCGAGGCGTTCCACACGCCACCGCGTCCCCCTACCGACGGATGCGCACGATGTTGCCAAGCACTCGCCACCAACACGGCAATGCTGATGAACAGCGCGATGGCGAGATAGCGATGGAACACCTCGATGATGAGGTCCATGCGCTCGAGGGGCGGAAACCAGTAGCCGTAGCACTTCGGCCAGTTGTCGCCGCATCCCATGCCGGAGCCGGAAATGCGCACGATCGCGCCGAAAATGATGTGCACCAGCGAGACGAACAGCGCGGCGTAGGCGGACCGACGCACCGACGCCGGCGGAAGCGGGAGAGACGTGGTCATAGAGGCAGGGCGCGATACGCGCCAATGAAGACGGCGATCAGTCCACCGACCGGCAGGACCACCCACAGGATTTCCGTGAGACGGTGCGGCGTCGGAACCTGAGAGGACGACGGCAGGATGGGCAGCGTACGAAAGACGGCGCGCAAAATGAACAGTTGCGCGAACACGCAGGCTACAACGGCGCTCCAGAACAGCGCGGTCACAACAGCCGGCGGAAGGGTCACAGTGAGGACGGAAGTCATGGCCTGTGAAAAGTAGACGACGGCACCCCGTGCGGTACTGCGCGCGGCGTACTACCATAGCGAGATGACCTCACCTTCGGTTTCCTCGACCAGCACGGATTCCGGCACCAGCACGGAATTGCCGCGCCGCTTAGGGCTGTGGAGCGCCATCGCCGTGCTCGTCGGTACCACCATCGGCTCGGGCATCTTCCGGTCCCCAGCCGGCATTGCCGAAAAGCTCCCCGGCCCGCTGCCCCTCATGGCCGTCTGGGTCACCGGCGGCATTTTCGCGCTCTGCGGCGCCCTCACCCTGGCCGAACTGGCCGGCGCCATGCCGCGAACCGGTGGCTACTTCGTGTACATCCGCGAAGCATGGGGTCGCTTGCCCGCGTTCCTATATGGGTGGTCGGAGCTGACGCTGATCCGGGCCGCCGCGCTCGGCGGCATTTCGACCACGTTCGCCGAGTACTTGTTGCGAGGGCTGGGCTACAATCCGGCGCTCGCGCCGTACGACACCTACGCCCATTGGATCGCGGCGGCTACCGTCGCTCTCATGGCGGTGATCAACGTGGTGGGGCTCAAATGGGGGGCCCTGGTGCAGAACGTCACGACGGTCGCCAAGTACGGTGGCCTCATGATCATCATTCTGTTGGCACTGATCCTGGGGCTCCCACAAACCGGCGGGCACTTCACCCCGGCGATGCCCCCAGGAAGCTTCTCGGTCTCGGCGTTCGGCCTAGCCCTCGTGTCCGTTCTCTGGGCCTTCGACGGCTGGGGAGACCTGTCCAAGGTGGCCGGCGAGGTGAAGGACCCTGAGAAGACGCTTCCCAAGGCCATCGTACTCGGCACGCTCAGTATCATCTTCATCTATCTACTGGCCAACATCGCCTACCTGTCGGTGCTCTCCGTCGACGAGATTCGCGGCGCTCGCCTGGTGGCGGCCGATGTGGCCGAGAAGCTGATCGGCCCGATCGGCGTGACGCTGGTCGCGATCACGGTGCTGCTCTCGACCTTCGGTTCGGTGAACGGTTCGCTGCTGACCGGCCCGCGCATCTTCTTCGCGATGGCCGACGACGGTCTGTTCTTCAAGAAGGTGGCGGCGGTACATCCGACGTTCAAAACGCCCTATGTGGCCATTCTGCTCACCGCCACCATCGCCATCGCGTTCGTGTTGGTTCGCACCTTCGAGCAGCTCGCCGACATCTTCGTGACCGCCTCGCTGGTGTTCTACATCCTCAGCATCGGCGCGATTTTCAAGCTGCGGCAGCGCCCTGACTGGAACCCGCCGGTGCGCACGCCGTGGTATCCCCTGGTCCCGGCGCTGTTCTGCCTCGCCACGCTGTTCCTCTTGGTGAATGCCCTGATGGACGATGCACAGCGGGTGCCGACGCTGGGCGTGTTCGGCGTGATTCTGCTGGGGGTGCCAGTGTATTACGCGACGGTTGGTCGGAGCGCGGCGAAACGGTAAGATCCGAACAGCCAACACCTTAGGTAGCAGGGGGGAGGGTATCAGGCAGGAGGAAGCAGGAACGGCGCGCCGTTCACCTGCCTCCTCTCCCCTGATACCCTCCCCCCCGTTTACTAGGGAGTCCAGAGTTGGGAGAGTGCAGCGTCGGCCGTGACCGCGCGGTTACAACACTGTGTTGCCCGTATGTAACGGTGAACCTAGCTTTCGCCATCTCGGTGGCCGGTCGGGTCTGTCCAGCGCCGAGGATGTCTCCTCCACATACGGACAAACTGCATCTATGCGTATCCAACGTTTGCTTAGCCTGGCCCTCGCGGTCGCGGCTCTCGCCGTTGGTTCCACCACGCCGCTGGCGGCGCAGGGAACCACGACGGGCGCGATCACCGGCACGGTGACGGACGAAAAGAATGCCCCGGTACCGAACGTGTCGGTCGAAGTGGTCAATCGCGCCAATGGCGCGAAGGCCAGCCAGATCACGCGCGACAATGGCCGCTTCTTCATCCCGAACCTTGAAGTCGGCACCTACTCCGTCACGGCGCGTCGCATCGGTTTCACACCGCAGACGCGCACCGATATCGTCGTCAGCCTCACGCAGGCCACGCGCCTCGATTTTCAGCTGAAGGAGCAGGCGACGCAGCTCGCCGCCGTTCGCACGGAAGCGGTGACCACGACCTCCGACTTCTCCGCCACCCGTCAGGGCGTGCAGACGGTCCTCACCGATACGCTCGTGCGTCGCCTGCCGACGCTCAATCGCGACATCACGGACCTGATCCGCAACTCGCCGCAGGTCGCGGTCTCCCAAGACGGCCGCATCTCGGCCGCCGGACAGAACAACCGCTTCAACAACATCCAGATCGACGGTGTGTCGCTCGCGAACCGCTTCGGTCTCGGCGCGTCGCCGACGGTCGGTGCGCAGGTCGGTGGCCGCGCACTGCCGCTCGACGCCATCAAAGAGTTCCAGATTCTCGTGTCACCGTACGACGTGCGACAGGGCAATTTCACCGGCGCGCTGGTGAACGCCGTGACGCAGTCGGGCACGAATGAATTCAAGGGGTCGGCCTTCATCTACTATCGCGACCAGCAGATGGGTCGTGACACGGCGTTTCTCCGCACGTCGCCGTTCGTGCGTCGCCAGCTCGGTTTCTCGCTGGGCGGACCGATCATCAAGAACAAGTTGCGCTTCTTTGCCACCGTCGAAACCAGTCAGAACGTGGCGCCCTCGGCGGGGCCGTTCTACGACCCGACGTCCCCCACTGGCCTGGTGAACTCCCCGGTCGCCGCCGCGCGCATTACCACCGCGCAGGTCGACTCGTTCGTGAACTACCTGTCGAGCAAGGGCATCGCGGCCGGTAGCGGAGGCATCACCAGCAACGAAAATCCGCTGCTCAACACGTTCGTGCGCCTCGACTATCAGCTGTCGGGCAACACGCGTCTCGTGCTCCGTAACATCTACAACGATCAAGAAGCGTTCGACTTTTCCCGATCGCTTGGCACGTTCAACTTCACGTCGAACGGATTCCGCCGCACCGAGAAGTCGAACCAGATCGTAGGCCAGGCGTTCACGAACTTCGCCAACGGCTTCTCGAACGAATTCACCGTCGGTCTCACGACCACGCGCTTCAAGCGCGTGCCTGATGTGCTCGCCCCGCAGGTGCTGGTGCAGAACATCGGTGGTACGGGGTCGGGCATCGGCTTCCGCGCCGGCACAGAGAACAGCTCACAGGGCAATGAGCTGCGTGAAGATCTGTACGAAATCCAGAACAACTTCACGATGCCGCTCGGCAATCACATCGTGTCGATCGGTACCCGCAACGAGATCTACAAGGCGTACAATGCCTTCCTCCAGAACTCGTACGGCAATTACACGTTCAACACGCTCGCCGACTTCGTGGCCAACCGCACGCCGGCGTCGTTCTCCGGTTCGGGCGGTCTCGGTGGCGACGTCGTGGCTAACTTCTCCGCCGCGCAGCTCGCCGGGTACATTCAGGACCAGTGGACGGTGACGCCGCGCTTCACCACCACGCTCGGCCTGCGTATCGACGTGCCGCTCTTCTTTGACAAGCCGTCGTTCGCCGCTGCCGTGCAGCGTGACTTCGGTCGCAGCACTGCCGACCTCCCGTCGGGCAACCTGCAGTTCTCGCCGCGTGTCGGCTTCAACTGGGACGCCACCGGCGACCAGAAGAATCAGGTGCGTGGTGGTGTCGGTCTGTTCCAGGGTATTCCGGCCTATGTGTGGATGTCGAACCAGTTCCAGAACACCGGTGCCGGTCTCGCGCAGTTCACCTGCGGCGGTGGCGTGACCGCGACGAATGGTGCGGCCCCGCTGTTCAACGCGACGCCGGTGTCGCCGCGCGGTTGTGGCCTGAAGACGAACAACACCCCGGGACGCAGTCTCGATGACGGCACGTTTCTCGGCACGGTGAACCTGGCCGATCCCGACCTCAAGTTCCCGCAGCTGCTCCGTGCCACGCTTGGTTATGACCGCAAGCTGCCGGGCGATGTGATCGCGACGTTCGACGGTCTATACTCGCGCTCCATCAACAACTTCTTCTACAACAACATCAACATCCCGCAGACGGGTCGCATCGACGCGCAGGGCCGCACGGTGTTCGCCAATTTCGCGGCGACCGGCATCCCGACCGTCGCGCCGCTCTTCCCCGTGTACGGTTCGAACGTGATCGAGCTCTCCAACCAGAGCAAGGATTACGCGTATAGCGGCACGGGCCAGCTCCGCAAGCGCTTCAACGGCGCGTTCGAAGGCTCGGTGGCGTACACGTACGGCCGCAGCTACTCGGTGACCGACCTGACGTCGTCGGTGGCGCTGTCCAACTGGCAGTTCGGCCGCGTGTATTCGGGGCTGCAGACGGACGCGCCGGTGAACGCCTCGCTGTTCGACCAGCCGCATCGCGTGCTCGTGAACGGCACCTACACGGCGCCGTGGAAGTCGAACCAGACGAACATCACGTTCTACTACAGCAAGGCGTCGGGTACCCCGTACTCGTTCGTGTACAGCGGCAACGGTGGCCGTGGCGATATGAACGGCGACGGCTCGAACGCGAACGACCCGATCTACATTCCGACGGGTCCGACCGATCCGAAGTTGGGCTTCGTGGCCACGACGGTCGGCACGACGACGTTTACGCCGGCGCAGCAGGCCGCGCTGCTCGATCAGTTCATCAAGGACAACAGCTGCCTAGAAACGCAGCGCGGCACGATCATGAAGCCGACGTCCTGCCGCAACCCGATGTTCGATCGCTTCGACCTGACGATCGAACAGCAGCTTCCCACCATCCGTGGCGAGCGCGCGACGCTTCGCCTCGACATCTTCAACGCCGCCAACCTGCTGAACAGCAAGTGGGGACGCATCAAGTCCGCCACGGCCAACGGCAACGCGTCGCTGCTGCAGGTCCAGTCGTTCTCCAGCGCCGACCCGAGCACGCAGGTGCCGAATGTGACCTTCACGAACAACTTCAACACGCAGTTCACGCCGCTCAACTTCAGCCAGTTTTATCAGCTGCAGGCGAGTTTGCGGTTGTCGTTCTAAGCGGTTCGTTGGTGTGGGTGTAAGGAGAGCGGCGCCGGAAACGGCGCCGCTTTTCATTGGTAAGGGACTGCGAACTCCCTACGGAGCAGGAGGGAGGGTATCAGGAGGGAGGGGGCAGGGGGGAACTGCGTTTTTATGGACGCGGCGGCATGGATCGGACGACACGGCTTTCGCGACCCGCCGCTATCCTCGGCGGCATGCAAGATCCTGCGAACATCCAAGCCTGGCATCGCGCGATTGCCCTGTCGGTGCGCGTGCATCGTATCTCCCGCGGCATCAAGCGCACGCTGGCGCCAGGGCTGCGCTCGCAGGTCGATCGGGCGGTGGATTCCGTCGCCTTCAACATCGCCGAGGGCGTCTCCCAGCCGAGCGATGCCGACTGCGCGCGATTTCTCAGCTACGCGATCTCATCCGCGTTCGAAGTCGAAAGCCATCTCATCCTCGCCGACAAGCTCGGGCTCAACCTCGTCGGCATCGAGGAAGCCCTCAACGAACTCCGTCAGATCCGACGCATGACGTTCAGCCTGCGCAAGTACTACGTGGAAAAGGCGAAGCGAGAAAAACCAAAGGGGCGCGACAGCGAACCGTCCGCGCCCCCCTCCACCCTCCCCCCTGACACCCTCCCCCCTGCTCACTAGGGAGTTCGCAGTTCAGAAGTCAGGCTTTTAAAAGATCCTAAGATTGATGTACTTCTTCGGATTCTTCTTCAAATCCATCACCAGCGAATCCACCCGCAGCAGCAGCGTATCCAGGCGCGCGTATACCGCCGGATCGTTCAGCAGTTTGCCGGCGGTGCCGTTGCCGTTGCTCACTTTGTCGAGCACGCCTTGCACCTGCACGTTCGTCTGCTTGAAGTCACGCGTGAGCTGCTCGAGCTGCGCCGACGTGGCCTGCAGATTCTTCACCGTCGAATCGACCTTGGTGGAATCCACGCTGGCCAGCGTGCGGCGCACGGTCTGCTGCGTGAGCGTGAGCTGCTTCGACTGTTCGGCCGTGACCGCGCTCAATTGCGCCACGAGCTTCGTGAGATCGGCCACCGTCTGCCGCACGTCCTTCACGCCGCCGCCTTCTACGAACTGCGTGCGCGCCTCGTCAGTGAGGGCGCGGATGTTGAGCGCGATCGAGTCGCCCTTGCCTAGCAACTCCGGGACACCCGGTGATCCGACTCCCGTGGGAATGGTGTCGCCTTCCGACATGTATCCCTGTCGGCCGATGATCGGCGTGAGCGCGATCAGCTGGTCGCCGAAGATGCCGTTGGCCTGAACCGTGGCCGTCGTACCGGCCGGCACCTTGTACTGCGACTGCAGCTTCAGCGCCACCGCAATCGTGCCGTCGGGAATCAGGTCGACCTTGTCGACATAGCCCACCTGCACACCAGCCAGCAGCACCGGCTGTCCTTGTTTGAGACCAGCGCCCCATTTGAAGCGGGCGAACATGGGGTAGCCGCTGGCGAGCCCGCCGCGGGCGATCCAGATCGTGCCGCCGATGCCAAGAATGACCGCCACCAGCAGGAGCAGACCGACAAGCAGTTCGTCGCGTCGTTTCGTCGTCATGTATGAAGAGAGAGCAGGCCGTCAGGCCTGAATGAATGGAGCGAGGACGGCAGCCACGAGGGCATCGAGCACCAGAATGCACACCGACGCAATGACGACGGCGAGGGCGGTGGATCGACCCACGCCCTCGGCGCCCGCTTCGGTCACGTAGCCCTCGTACGAGCAGACGAAGGAGATGGCCGCACCGAACAGGAACGCTTTGATGAGCGAGTACACCACCTGAAACGGTGTGAACGCCAAGCGAAGTCCCGCCAGGAAATCGTCGGTCCGCACGTCGGTGGCCGTGATCAGAATGGCCCACGCGCTGACAATGGCGGTCGTGTTGGCCAAAATGACCAGCGCGGGCAGCATCACAATACCGGCCAGAAAGCGGGGCAGCGCGAGATATGCCACCGGGTCGAACGACAGCGTTTCGAGCGCATCGATCTGCTCGGTCACGCGCATGGTGCCGATTTCTGCCGTCATTCGCGCACCCACCCGACCGGTCAGCACCAGCGCGGTCAGCAGCGGGCCCAGTTCGAGCACGATACTCTGTCGCGTAATCAGACCGACCACGGAGAGCTGCACGCCCGGGAACAGCTGGAAGCGCGTCTGGAAGGCTGTCACGCCGCCCAGAAAGGCGGCGACGATGATCGTGAGCAGAACCGACTCGACGCCCATCGTGCGCATCTGTCGGATCGTTTCAGGGACCCACGTTCCCGGGTCGCGCACTCCACGTACGATGTCCCGGGCGAAGTAGCCACGCTTGCCGAGCGCGCGCAGAATGCCCCCGGTGCGCCGTTCGGCCAGCCGGACCACCACGTCCATGCTCAGCATCAGGTGCGCACCCGATAGAGCAGCACGAGCGCGAACAGCCCGCACGCCACGTTGGGGACCCATGCCGCCAGGTCGGGGGGCATGAGCCCCTTACCACCGATCGCCTTGGTCAACTGAATGAGCACGAGAAAGAGAATGGTCGTGGCCAGACTGACCGCGATCCCGTAGGCGGCTCCACCGCGCTGCGAACTGGTCGCCAGCGGTGCGCCGAATAGTGCAATGATGAGACAGGTCACCGGAATCGCCAACTTCAGCATCCGTTCCACGCGCAGCAGGTTCACGTCGGCTCCCGAGCGTTCCAGCGCGGAGATGAACCGAGAAAGGTCGGCAAAATTCATCTCGCTCGGTTGCCGCTCGGTGGCCTGCAGATCCTGTGGCCTTTCCGTGAAGTGCCGATCGACGAGGGAGTCGAACGCCACGGCGCGGTCCGTGGAGTCGTTGGGGACAACGTGCACGATCCCCGACTTGAGTACCCAACCGCGATTGTCGTACCACGTGGCGTTCTTGGCCGCCACCAGCAGCCCAGGTCGCTTCACTGACCCGCGCTCCTCGATCTCCATGTTCTCCACGAAGCGCTGCTTCACGTCGAGCGTGTAGATGCGGTAGACCCGGCCTGTTTCACTGGCAAAGGCGAAGTTGTAGCGGTTGTTGTCGCGGTCCTGGCCCTTGCCGGCCAGCAACTTGAGACGCTGGGCATTGGCTGGTGGCGCGATCTCCGCGAACACCACGTCGATGCCCATGGCGATCATCGCCATGAACAGGATCGGCGCGATGAACCGGTAGAAGCTGATCCCGGAGGCTTTCGCGGCGGTAATCTCGGAATAGCGCGTGAAGGTACCAATGGAAAACACGGTGGCGAACAGCACGGCGGCCGGTAGCACCATGAACAGCGTGTCCGGAATCCAGTACACGTAGCTCAGGGCCACCGCTTTGAGCGCCAGCTTCCGCTCCGTGTACTTGCGCAGGTTGTCCACCAGATCGATCACGAACACCAGTACCGGGAAGCCCAGCGTGGTGACCGTGAAAATGCGGGTGAATTCGGCCGCCACGTACCGATCGAGCGGCGTAATGAAGCGACGGCTCACGCGCCCACCGCCGCGGCCGGTCCCTTACCTACCGTCTTCGCGGCCTGCTCCCGCTTCATCTGCGCCGCCAGCGCCCGCCGCGCGCCGCGATCCGCCCACCAGTCGCGAATCCCGCCGCCGCGCGACGTGTCGGTCGTTGATTCCACCCGCCACAACAGCACCACACCGGTCACCGTGAAAATGGCATTTGCGATCCACATCGCGATCGACGGTGGCACCAGACCCTTGTCGGCCAGTGCCTCACCACCCATCAGACACACGTAGTACAACCCGAACACGCCAATGCTGACGCCGATCGTCACCCCGACGCCACCGCGCGGGAAACGCAGCGCGATCGGTGGGCCGAACAGGACGAACACGAGGCACGCAAACGAGAGCGCGAACTTCTTGTGAATCTCCACCGTGAGGCTGTCGAGTCCTTCGCGCGACGCCACCAGCTGGGCATCGGCCGCGTTCATCGCGCCGCGATACACGGTCATGGTATCGACCGCCGGCGGAATCGGCGCCGACAGCGTCACGGCCGGCGGCGGCGTAGGGACGGGTACGCCGAGGGTGTCCTTCGTCAGCGTGTCGCCGGGCTGCGCGATGACGGGGGCGCCCTGTGGTGTGACCACGGGGGCCGGTGGCGTGGTTGACACTACCGGCGCTTGCGCCTTGGCCTTCTTGGGGAGGAACAGCGACGGCAACGTCACACAGTAGAACCGCGAAAGTCCTTCCTCGGCGGGTCGGTCGCGCGGGGCCTTGAGCGTCTTCGTGCCCGGGGCCACCAGGCGGCTGGCGTACATGATGTACTCCTGACGTACCCGCCGGAACTCCAGCGCATCGGCCGCGTACCGCCGGTGCATCTCGCACACGGTCATCTCGCGGTCGCTGCGGAAGTCGTCCTTGCTGGTGCTCTCGAAGCCGCGAGTAATGCCGCGCACCTTCACCGTCTGATCCACGAAGAAGCTGCGCTGCAGCCGCTTCGGATCACCCCGGACAAACTCCTGCGTATATCCATCGAACAGCTGCAGCAACAGATCCTGCCCATTCGCCGTCAGCGAGAACACGCCGCTGTCGGCGTAGATCGTCTTGCGCTCCGGTCCCTTGGTGAGATCGTAGATCACGACGTCGTACATCTTGTTGGTGTTCGCATCGCTGCGGGCAATCCGAATGAAGAACTGGTCCGTAATCGCATTCATCGCCTGGTCCCTCAAGGCGAGCGTCGGCTTCGTCTTCGCGATATCGTTCTGCAGAATGCGCAGCTCGTGGTTGGCGCGTGGCAGCACCTGATCGTTGAACGCGACCATCGCGATCGACAACAGGAAGGCGCACGTCAACACCGGGAGCATCAACGTGCGGACACGCACACCACTCGCCTTGAAGGCCGTGATCTCGTGTTCGGCGGCCATACGGCCGAAGGTGAACAAGGTCGCCACCAGCACAGCCATCGGCATCGTCATCGCGATGGTGAATGGCAGCGACAGGACGAAGAATTTACCGATGGCCGACCAGGGAAGTCCCTTGCCGGCGAGGTTCGCAAGCTGGCGCGCGACGTACTGCAGCATGAGCAGCGACGTCAGCGCAGACAGCGCAAACAGGAGAGGTCCGACGTGCTCGCGCACGACATAGCGGGTAACAAGCTTCACGACGTAAATTCCTTGGTGACCACCCGCATTATCAAGGGCGCGTCGGCCTAGAGTCGACAATATGCGCTCGCAGTTTTTGACCGTACGGCGGCGACAGGGTTGGCCGCTGGTACCCCACGACCGGAGTTCGGTGCGCAGGCTGCTCCAAACATGGGCACTCGCGGCATTGCCCATGGCTGGCTCCATGGCGTTGCCAATGGCGTTGCTCCCGGCCGTGTCCCTGATCGCGTTGCCGCTCGCGGCTCAACAGGTCGCCCCAAGGCCTGCACCGTTGCCCCCAGGGGCGCGTCTGGCGGCGGATACCCTACGGCTCAGGGTCCCCTCCATCCTTGGCCCTCTTGGGGTCGCTACGGCGCTGCGCCCCGATCCGGCCCGGGTTGCCGACCGCGCCGTGGCCATCGCCCGCCGACGCTACGAGGAGCGGATTCTGGCCCGGTGGGGACAAACCGTGGTCCGCGGACTCGCCGCGCCGGTGCCGGCGGCCGTGGCCGTCCGCTCCGACAGCGGCCCGACCCCGGGCGCCCTGGTGCCGCTCGTTCCGCAACGCCGGGTTGGCGCCGACGCCGCCACCCAGCTGGCGACCGACCTGCTGGGTGACATCGGAGACCTCGGGATCGCCCTCCAGTCGCGCCTCGAGTCGAAGGTGCAGCGCAGTCGCAATGAGCGATGCACCACCGCGCAGCTGACCATCCTCGGCAACAACTGTTTTGGCATTTTTCAGCCGGCGTTCGACTTTCAGTTCAACGTGCGCACCGGCGGCGTCGTCGCCGATCGCGTGTACGTGAATGTCGACTACGACTCGCAGCGCGAGTTCGATGCGTCGAACAACATCTCGGTGCGGTATCAGGGCAAATCGGACGAAGCGCTTCAGACGCTCGAAGTTGGCAATGTCACCTTCCAGCCGCCGGCCTCGCGCTTTCTCACGTCGGGTATCCCGTCGGGCAACTACGGCATCCAGGCCACCGGCCAGATCGGTCCCATGCGCTTCACGTCCATCGTGGCGCAGCAGAAGGGCAATGTCTCCAAGGATAACGTCTTCACGATCGGCGAACGCTCGCAGCAGCAGGTCGATCGTGTCATCGAAGATATTCAGGTCGAAACGCGTCGCTTCTTCTTCACCGTCGATCCGCGCTTGCTCGGTGGGTATCCCAACATCGACCTGCTGAATCGGCAGCAAATGCAACAACTCGCTGCCTCGCTCCCCGATTCGGTACGACCGGCGCGACTCTACGTGTACCGCCAGCTCATCGGCGCCGCCAATCAGAACCCACGTGGTCCGCAGTTCTCGGTGCGGGGGGCGCGCAATCCGTCACGACAGATCTATGAATTGTTGCGCGAGAATGTTCACTACTATGTCGATCCCTCGCAGCTCTGGATCGCGCTGGTGCGCCCGCTCAATCCCAACAACGAGCGGCTCGTCGTCGCGTACGAAGTCAACATCAACGGCGCGCCTGGGCGCAACGTGAATACCGGCGGAACACCCGACATCGAATTCACCGCCGAGCCACAGTACGCGAATCTGCTCTGGGAACCCGAACTGCAGCCCACCAACAGCGCGTACTTCCTGCGCGAACTGAAGTCGGTGTACCGCCTCGGCGGCGAAGATCTGCAGCGCCAGACGATCAAGCTCAAACTCGTGACCGGCACATCAGGCGATCAGGAAAAGCCGATCGATCCCTCGCGCGGTGAAACGTATCTACAGCTGTTCGGCCTTTCGCAGGCCACCAACTCGGCGGCCTTCGACGTGGAGAATCGCGTGTGGCCGCGTCCCAATGATCCGAACACGCTGGCGTCGTTCGCCGGCGGCAATGGACAGCAGAAGCTGATCCGCGACTACTTCGTGTTCTATCCGTCGCTGCAGCCGTTTGCGCGCGGTGGGCTCGCCCAGCCGCTGGCCAATCCTGCCAACGATACGCTGTACCGCTATCCCAATGAGTACCTGTATTCGGCGCAGCGCCCGCAGGCCATCTATCGCATGGTGGCAAGCTACCTCTCCGAGGGCGGCGGCAGCACGCAGTCGATCAAGCTGAGCACCATCCAGGTACGGCCCAACTCGGAGCGCGTGTCGCTCGATGGTCGCCTGCTCACAAAGTCGACGGACTACGAGATCGACTACGATCTCGGCATGATCACCTTCAACCGCCCGGATACCCTGTTCGCCACGCCGCGACAGGTGTCGGTGCGTTACGAGGAGAATCCACTGTTCGCGGCGGCACCCACCACGATTCTGGGTTTCGCGTCGCAGTTCCCGTTGGAAAATGGCCAGCTGGCGTTCACCGCGATCTCGCAGAGCCAGCGCTCGGGGTTCAACCGGCCGCCGCTGGGCTTCGAGCCGGTCGGCTCGCTGGTGGCCGGCGTTACCGGCAACCTCGCGTGGGACGCTCCGCTGCTTACCCGTGCGCTCGGAAAGCTGCCGTTCAAGCAGAGTACCACGCTGTCGCGCGTCAGTGTGCAGGGCGAGTTCGCGATGAGCAAGCCGCAGCCCAATGCGGCGGGGCAAGCGTACATCGAATCGTTCGAGGGTGAAGGTGCCATTCCCGGCATCTCGCTCTCCGAAGGCGCCTGGTACTACAGTTCGCGGCCGTCGCTCGGCAACACGTTGGCCACGCGCTTCGGGAGCAGCACGTTTTCGGTGAATCGCGCCGCGACGATGGCGTTCCAGAACAACGGCGTCGATGTGGCCGGCAATTTCATTCAGTTCAACATCCAGCAAATCGATCCGTCGGTGCGCATCGTGGGCAGTGGTGTGCAGTCGCCCGAGCAGTTGTTCTGGATGACGCTGTATCCGCTCAAAACCGGCGGCATCTTCGATTTCGAACCCGGTACGGCGAAGCGCCGCTTCGCCTGGACGGTCGGCGACAACAGTCTGGTGGGGAACACGCCGTCCGGTCGTCGCTGGCGCTCCTTGCGCACAGTCATCAACCCCAGTGGCGCCGATCTGTCGCGCACCGAAAATATCGAGTTCTTCGCACTCGTACAGTCCGAGCAGTCGAAGGTGAAGCGCAATCCTACGCTGGTGTTCGACTTCGGCGAGATCAGCGAAAACAGCGTGGCGTTCGCACCTGAAACGCTTATCGTGAATTCGCCGGTGCGTCCAGGACTTCCCGCCGACTCCACCTACAAAGGCAAGCGGCTCGTGGGCTTCGATCGGTTCGACTCCGAACGTGATCCGTTTTCGCGCGCCTTCAATGCGGCGGAGAACGACAAGGGCCTGCCGGGCGACGTGGCCGATACGATCGTGGTGGTAAATCGCACCGGACCGACGCCGGTGATCTCCACGCAGAACAAAGTCGCCATCTGCACACAGGCCGTGCAGATCGTGCAGGTGCTCGGCGACAGCCGCGCCAATTGCGGGGCGCGCAACAACCGGCTCGACGAAGAAGACATCGATCTCGACGGTCAGTTGAACATCCCCAACGCAGCGATCGACCAGGAGCAGTACAAGCGCTTCGTGGTCGACCTCGCCGATACGAAAAACTGGACGCGCGTGGGCAAGTGCTACCAGCAGCAGGATTCGACGGTGAACGGCGTGGTGAGCGACTCGTTGTGCTGGGTGCAGGTGCGCATCAACTGGCGAGCGCCGGCTGAAGAGCAGAACAATCCGAACGATCGGCGCGTGCGCGCGTTGCGACTCACGATGGTGTCGAGCGCGGAGTCGGCCGATGATGCCTTCGTGCGCGTGGCGCTCACGCGGCTGAAGCTGGTGGGCGCGCCGTGGCTCAAGCGCGGTGCAGAGCCGTTGTCGGGTATGGCGGGCGACTCGGCCGGCGTGGTGGGTGGCTACGTGATTGCCAGTGTAATCGGGACGCTCGATTCCACCTCGCTGGTGCCGTATACACCGCCGCCAGGCGTGGTCGAGGCACCGGAGAACAGACAGTCCGGCTACGAGAACAACCGACTTCAGGTCAACGAGCGCGCGCTCCGGCTGCAGGCGGGTATTCCCGGCCGTCAGTTCCGCGCGTTCGATCGCGCCGAAGCGTTCTTCCGATTCCAGGAGGGTACCAAGACCTTCATGGGCTACAAGACGCTGCGCTTGTGGATGCGCGGCCGTGGCAACGGCTGGGGCCAGAGCGGCGAGTTGAACGGCTACGTGAAAATCGGCCGAGACGAAAACAACTTCTACATGTATCGCACGCCGGTGAACGCCGGCGCGGGTCTCAGTGCGTGGGAGCCCGAAGTCCGCGTGGACCTACAGAAATTCCAGATCCTGCGCGCGCAGCTCGAGAACAACTTCCTGAAGGGCTCCACCGATTCGGTCTCCTGTTCCGGCGCTGACCTCGAGTTGATCCGTCGCTCTGGCTTACCGCGTGGCGTGGCCGTGCGTCGTTATGCCGTCTGTCAGGATGGTTATATCGTGTACAGCGCCGATCCCACCGTCACGCCGCCCAACTTGGCCGGCGTGCAGGAAATGGCGGTCGGACTGGTGCGCGTGGACAGTGTGCCGCGCGGCGGCACGGGCATTATGAGCAACGACACGCTCGAACTGTGGATCAACGACATTCGTCTCACTGATGTCGTGGATGACATCGGATTCGCCGGCGAGCTCGGTCTTGCCGTGAACGCTGGTGATCTCGCTGACTTCCGCATGAACCTCAGTCGTCGCGATCCGAACTTCCGGCAGCTCAATGAAACGCCCTCGTTCCTTACCACGAGTGGCGTCAGCGTGGGCACCACGCTGCACCTCGAGCGCATGTTGCCCTCGCGACTCGGCATCGTGATGCCCTTCAGCGTCGACTACGCCGGCTCCGGCGTCAATCAGCTGTTCATCAATCGCACCGACGTGCGGGCCAGTGGCATCGAAGGATTGCGCAATCCGAGCGATCGGCGCGTGAACTACTCGTTGGCGCTGCGACGGGCGACGCCGATGGGCGGTGGGTGGTATGCACCGCTGGTGAACGGACTCGCGCTCAACGGCACGTGGTCGAACGCCGCGTCACAGAGCGCGTTCCAGAAGGCCACGAACAGCGCGTACGCGCTCGGTGCGTCACTGAATCTCTCCGATGACCGCCGCGAGTCGAAGCTGCCGCGCGTGGTCGATGTGCTCTTCGGCATTTTGCCGCGCGGGCTCCGTGAAAGCGATGCGATTCGCAACTTCCGTGGACAGCGGTTCCGGTGGTCGCCGACCGCGTTGCGCCTGTCGAGCTCCATGGCGCGCCAGGCCAATTCGAGTACGTCGTTCACGAAGGCGGCTGAGTCGCCGACGGATACGGGGCAGGTCGCGAGCGGACTCACGCATTTCTGGCAGAACAGCGGTACGCTGGAGTTCCGTCCGTCGGCCGGTCTCACGGCCTCCATGAACGCGCGTCAGCTGCTCGATCTGCGCGACTACCGCACCACGTCGGTATTGCCGGACAGCACCGACCGTGGACAGGCGGCGGCCGCCGAGCGGTTGCAGGTGCTGGGTACGACGCTCGGACTCGAGCGTGAACGGTCGCTCACCTCCGCGATCCTGTTTCAGCCCACGCTCGCCGTGTGGCTGCGGCCGCGCCTCGACTTCAACTCCTCGTTCAACCTGAACAAGGATCCGAACGCCCGCGCGCTGCTGCGTGAACAGGACTCCACGGGCGCGTATCGATTGCCCAAGCGACTCGGTGCCGCGCAGACCTTGAGCACCGGGACCACGTTCGACTTCGGTCGCCTGATCACCATGCGCACGAAGGAGAAGACGCTGGTGAATCGTCTAGGGCGAATCTTCGCGCCCATCGATGTGTCCTGGCAGCAGAGTCTCACGTCGAACTATGACAATACCGCCTTCATTCCCGGGTGGGGCTATCAGCTGGGATTGGGCGGCATTCAATCGTTCCGTGGACTCGATACGCGGTTGGCCACCACGGCCGGTCGCTTACGTCGCGCCACGGCGACGGGCTCGCTGAATCTGCCCTTTTCGCTCACCGTGCAGTCGCGGGTCGAGAACGGCACGACCGAAACGTGGACGCGGCGTACCTTCGACGGTTTCCAGGCCGTCATCACCAGTACGCAGCTGGTAAAGCCCGACTATTCCGTGCGCTGGAGCTGGCGGCCGGTACGACTGCGGAAAGTGATCACGATGTTGAATGTGAACGGGCGCTATCTCGTGAGCGAGCAGGAAACGACCATCCCCAACGAAACCGGTGGCTTGGCCGATCGTAGTCGCACCACGGCCCGCAGTCAGCCGCTATCGGGCGCGATCACCTGGGCGTTCCTGGGCGGACTCACCACCAACGCATCGCTCGATCGCACGCACCGCGAAGATAGTCGCCCCGGCTCGCTCACCAACGGCGACACGCGACGCGTGTCCTTCGATGTGGCTCGGCGCTTCAAGGTGCCGAAGCGGTTTACGACACGGAACGCGACCGTGCGCACGTCGCTGTCGTACCAGAGCGAAGAGTCGCAGTCGATCGTGCAGGGGTCGTCGTCCACCAACGCCGCAGGTGAGGTGGTCACGATTCCGCCCTCGGTGCTCACCGACAACGGCCGACGCGCGTTCAACTTCAACGCCGACACGGATCTGTCTGAACTGCTCACCTTCAGCCTCACCGGATCGCGGGTCGTGAACTTCGACCGCAATTTCAACCGGCAGACGTCGAATCTGATCTTCAGCGCGGTGCTGCAGCTCCGCTTCTTCGCGGGCGATCTGAAGTAACTCCGGCGTTCCGGCGCGTGATATAGATGATATCGGCGTCGCGCGGGTTACCACCGCGGCGCCGACGGTCACTACCGTGGCACCATGCCCACGCCCGCGGAACGTCAGGCGCTCCTGTTTCTCGCGGCCGTCGCCGTGATCGGCGGCGGCGCGCGGGCGGTGAGTACCCGCCAACTGGCTCGCGACGTCGCCGAGGCAGAGCAGGGGCCGGCCCCCAGCGCCGATCTCGCCACGCGTGCCCTCGATGCCCAGATCGCCGCGGTCGACTCCGCCCGTCGCACGAGCAGCTCGCAGAAGCCGACGTCGCGAACGGGATCAAGGCGGAAGGTGAAGCGGTCGACACTGGAAAGCGGACAACGGCCGGATCCAGTGCTGGCGATCGACGTCAACGAGGCGTCGGCCGAAGAGCTGGAGCGGCTGCCACGAGTGGGCCCTGCGCTCGCCGCCCGCATCGTGGCGTGGCGCGAGAAGAACGGTCCGTTCGAGTCTTTGGAAAGCCTCCGTCACGTGCGTGGCATCGGGCCGGCGACGGCACGGCTGCTCGCACCTCTGGTGACGTTTTCCGGGCGGCACAGTCCATCCCAAAGTGAGGCACCTGCCTCGCCAGCCCCCCGCGCCTCGTACGTGCTTTAGCCGAAATCAGTACACATGGCTGCTCCTGCTGCACCACTCTCCGGTCGAGCCACCGAACGGCTCGGCGATCTCCTCGTGAAAGAGGGGCTACTGACGCGTGAACAGCTGGCCAAGGCGCTGCAGGAGCAGTCCAATACGCCCGGCCAACGTATCGGGCTGACCGTCGTCAAGATGGGCATGGTGCCGGAAACGGAAGTCGTGCGTATGCTCGCCCGACAGTACCGCATGCCGGCCGTCGACCTATCGCGCTTCGAGGTGGATACCCGCCTGTTGAAGCTGATCCCGGCCGAGTTGGCGTCGAAGCACACGGTGCTGCCGCTCAAGCGCGACGGACGACAGCTGACGGTGGCCATCGCCGATCCGACCGCCATGTCGGTGATCGACGATCTCAAGTTCATCACGCGCTACGATATCGTTCCCGTGCTGGCGGGCGAGTATTCGATGCGTGCGGCGATCGAGAAGCACTACGAAGCGAATGAAGTCCACATGCAGACGCTGCTGCAGGACATCGCGGCGGCTGAGGAAGACGATGTCGAAGTCCTTGAGGCCCAGGAAGACGCCCAGGACGCCAGTGTGTTGGCGGCGCAGGTTGATGAAGCACCCGTCGTCAAGCTCATCAACGCCATCCTCGTCGATGCCGTGCACAAGGGCGCCTCGGACATCCACTTCGAGTGCTTCGAACACGAACTGCGGGTGCGCTATCGCATTGACGGCGCGCTGGCCGAAGTGATGAAGCCGCCCCTGAAAATGCGCGCGGCGCTGATCTCGCGTTTCAAGATCATGGCCTCGCTGAACATCGCCGAGCGTCGCGTGCCGCAGGACGGCCGTATCAAACTGAAGGTGGGCAAGAAGGTCATCGACTTCCGCGTCAGCGTGCTGCCCACGCTGTTCGGCGAGAAGGTCGTGCTGCGAATTCTCGACAAGGGCAACCTCACGCTCGATCTCGAGAAGTTCGGTATCGAGCCGCGCGCCGAACGCGAGCTGATGGAAGCCATCTCGAATCCGTACGGTATGGTGCTGGTCACGGGCCCCACCGGCTCCGGCAAGACGACCACGCTGTACTCGGCGTTGTCGAAGATCAACAACGGCGACACGAACATCATGACCGCCGAGGATCCCGTCGAGTACAACCTCTTCGGTATCAATCAGGTGCAGGTCCGCACCGAGATCGGCATGACCTTCGCGGCCGCGCTGAAGGCATTCCTGCGGCAGGACCCGAACGTCATCATGGTCGGCGAAATCCGAGACCTGGAAACGGGCGGCATCGCCATCAAGGCCGCGCTCACCGGCCACATGGTCATGAGCACGCTGCACACGAACTCCGCGCCCGAAACGATCACACGATTGCTGGACATGGGTCTTGAGCCGTTCAACGTGGCCTCGGCGCTCAACCTGATTTTGGCGCAGCGACTTGTGCGCCGCGTCTGCAGCAAGTGCAAGGTGAAGTACGAGCCGGATGCGGCGGAGTTCGCCGGCGCCAAGGTGAAGGCTACGACGACCATGCGCGAGCTCAAGTTCACCGATGAAGCGCTCGACAATGCCAAGTCTCGCGCCACGCCGGAAGCGGTGCCGTTCCTGACGAACCTGTCGCTCGACACCACGATCGGCGAACTGCCCTACTTCAAGGGGCACGGCTGCGACGCCTGCGGCGGTACGGGGCTCAAGGGCCGTCAGGGTCTGTATGAAGTGATGTTCCTGACCCAGACGCTCAAGAAGCTGGTGATGCAGAACGCGGACGTGCAGGTCCTGCGCAACGCCGCGATCGATGAGGGCATGCTGTCGCTCCGCATGGACGGCTGGCTCAAGGTGCTCAAAGGCGTGACCACGCTCGATCAGGTCATCCGTGAAACAGCAAGTTGAGTTGGTGTGACGGTGGGGTTTCCTCTTGCCGTAACGCTCGTCCACATCCGGGACGCCAGTTGACGCCCCGTTCACGACTGCCCGCGCGATGACCGCTCCCGCTCAGACACCCGTATCCCTGCGCACCCTGCTCGATGAAATGATCGAGCGGGATGCCTCCGATCTGCACATTTCGGCCGGTGACCGGCCGAAGCTGCGGGTTGATGGCGATATCGTGAACTCCAGCATCGAACATGTGCTCACGCCCCGGGACACGCTGCAGCTGGCGTACTCGGTACTTACGGAAAACCAGAAGAAGCGATTCGAAATGGAGGACGAGCTCGACTTCTCGTTCGGCATCGCGAATCTCTCCCGATTCCGCGGCAACGTGTTCAAGCAGCGCGGCTGCGTGAGCATGGTGATTCGTTGCATTCCGTTTCACATCAAGACGTTCAACGATCTCAATCTCCCGCCGGTGATTGCCGGCTTCGCCGACCGTCCGCGTGGCCTCGTGCTCGTGACGGGCCCCACCGGCTCCGGCAAGAGCACCACGCTCGCAGCGATGATCGACAAGATCAACACCGAGCGTCGCGGGCACATCATCACCGTCGAAGATCCGATCGAATTCATTCATCGGCATCGCAACTGCATTATCAATCAGCGCGAAGTCGGCGCCGACACCAAGAGTTTTGCGTCGGCCCTCAAGTACGCGCTTCGTGAAGATCCCGATGTCATTCTGATCGGCGAAATGCGCGACCTGGAAACGATTCAGGCTGCGCTCACCATCGCGGAAACGGGCCACTTGGTGTTCGCCACCTTGCACACCAACAGTGCGGCCGAAGCGATCAATCGCATCATCGACGTCTTCCCGGCGCACCAGCAGAGTCAGGTCCGGGCGCAGCTCGCGTTCACCCTCGAAGGCATCATCACGCAGGTGTTGCTCCCCAAGATCAGTGGACGCGGCCGGGCGATGGCCGCGGAAATTTTGGTGATGACACCGGCCATGCGCGCGCTCATTCGCGACGACAAGGTGCACCAGATCTACTCGCTCATGCAGGCCGGTAAGAAGTTCGGCATGCAGACGATGAACGATGCGCTGTACCAGTTGTATGTGTCGCGCCAGGTGAGCGCCGACGAGTGCCAACGCGCCTCGGGCGATCCCAACGAGTTCCTGCGCATGATCGGCAAGGGACCGACCGACGACAATCTGTCGGCACCGCCGCCGGCCAACCGTTCCGGCGACCGCGCCGTGGCCGGCAGTCTGGGCCGACGGTAATTCCTGAACACTGTTTCTGACGCTGTTGTAGTGGTTCTCCGCACTTTGACTACCTGATACCATGCCTACGTTCACCTACACCGCGCGCGGCACCAACGGCGAGCTCAAATCCGCCACGATCGACGCGCCCAGTCGCGACGACGCGGTTGCCCAGCTTCGGCGCCAGCGTCTCACGATCATCAAGGTCGACGAGTCGCGATCGACGCCGAAGAAGACCGGTGGGTCGATCGGCATGCGCGACATCGTGATCTTCACGCGCCAGTTCTCCACCATGATCAACGCCGGCCTGCCGCTCGTGCAGGCGCTCGACATCCTGGCGCGCCAGAGCGAGAACAAGGCGCTGGCCGCCGTGGTGCGTGAAGTGGTGTTCGATGTCGAGTCGGGCAACACGGTGGCCGACGCGATGCGCAAGCATCCCAAGGCCTTCAGCGACCTGTACACCAACATGGTCGCGGCCGGCGAAGCGGGCGGTATTCTCGATACCATCCTGAACCGCCTCGCGATCTTCATGGAAAAGAACGACGCCCTCGTTCGTAAGGTGAAGGGCGCCATGATCTATCCTACGGTCATCCTCTGCGTGGCCGGCTTGTGCGTGGTCATTCTGCTCTGGAAGGTCATCCCGGTATTCAGCAGCATGTTCGACAGCGTGGGCATGGAACTGCCGCTGCCCACGAAGGTCGTGATCGGGCTGTCGCATTTCCTGACCACGTATTGGTGGGGCATCCTGATCTCCGGCGCCGGCGCAGCGTTCTTCACGAAGCGCTTCTACGCCACCCCCGGCGGTCAATTGGTGATCGACAAGTTCCTGCTCAAGGTGCCCGTGCTCGGCGACGTGCTCCGCAAGTCGGCCGTGTCGCGCTTCACCCGTACGCTGGGCACGTTGATTTCATCCGGCGTGAGCATCCTCGACGGCCTCGAAATCACCGCCCGCACGTCGGGCAACCGCGTGGTGCAGGACGCCATCATGGGCAGCCGCGCCAGCATCGCCGGCGGTGACACGATCGCCGGTCCGCTGCAGAAGTCGGAAGTGTTCCCGCCCATGGTGATCAGCATGATCGCCGTCGGTGAACAAACCGGTGGTTTGGATGAAATGCTCAGCAAGATCGCCGACTTTTATGATGACGAAGTCGACGCGGCCGTCAGTGCGTTGCTCTCGCTGCTCGAGCCGGTCATGATCGTGTTCCTCGGCGTCGTGGTGGGCGGTATGATCGTCGCGATGTACCTGCCGATCTTCGACATGGTGAACGCGGTGAAGTAAGGGTGGGTGTGACGTACGCTCTAATGCGCCTTTGACATCAGTTCTGACGCTCAATCGACAACTTCTCGAATTCTGTCGACACATCGACGAAAGGCGACTCTCACCGTGGTGGGAGTCGCCTTTCGCCTATTCAGTATTCGTGGCGGGCGGAGGCGAACGGGCAAGGAAAGAGACGGCGGGTGCGCACGATGGAACTGCAGCCAGGGTCAGGAAAGGAACCGCTGCCGTCGTTCGGCGCGATCAGGACGCCGGTGGACGCCCGTGGACGCCGCCCGACCCTGCATCCATCTTCCAGTCGACAGCGAACCCTTGGTCGTCCGCGCCAACGCCGCAGGCCAGCAACCTGGCGCCGTAGGTTTGTCGTGTCTCCCACCGCAATCGCCCATGCCTGTCACTCGCCGCTTTGCCCTCCTCCCGCTCTGCACGCTCGCGGCAGCCCTGCTCGCAGCGCTCCCCTCGACAGTCGTCGCGCAATCGTATCAGCCGGTGTTGTCGCCCACCCCAGGTGACAGCGGAGCGACGGCGGAGATCACGCGCCATCCGAACGGTCAGCTCGCCAAGCGGGTCTTCCGCAAGAACGGCAAGCCGCACGGTTTGTGGCAGGAGTGGGACGTCGCGGGGCGCGTCACGTACGCCGCCGACTGGCGCGATGGCGAAGGGGAGGGACTGTGGTTGTACTTCCATCCCAACGGCGTTGTACGCGAGCGCGGCTACGTCGCGGGCGATGTGTGGCACGGACCGAGCGAGGGTTGGCACGCCAACGGACAGAAGTCCAACGAGGGTACCTTCGTGCGCGGCAAGAAGGCAGCGCCCTTCCGCTACTGGCGCGAGGACGGCGCGCCGCGCGGCCCCTGGATGGAGTTCCTGACGCCCGCCCGCGCGCCGGTGGCCGTGCTCAACGAAGGCTGGCCCGCCGGATTCAACGCGTGGGACATCACCCTCAGCCATGATCTCGAGCTGCTGTTCGTCGGCACCGGCGACAACGCGGGCAACAACCGCCGGATCATGATGCGTCGCTGGCAGCAGAACGCGTGGCAGCCGGTCGCACTCGCGCCGTTCGCCGACACGACCGCCACCGAAGGCACGCCGGTCGTGAGCCCCGACGGCGAATGGGTGTACTTCAGCAGCACGCGTCACGTGGCCACAGAGCCCAGCAACACCAAGCGCGAACTCTACCGCGCCTCACGGGCCTCGGGTTGGAAAGCCGTCGAGCGCATCACCTACACCCCCACCTACGGCGAAGTCTCACTCTCCCTCGCCCGCGACGGGCGGGGGGTGATGTGGAGCGGTAAGCCCGATGGTTCCGCGCCCACCGGGCTGTACGAAGTGCGATTGGAAACCAACACTACGCCCGACGCGTCGTCGCCAACGCCGCGCGTGGTGATCGTCGCCGACCTCACGTCGCTGCACACAACGGACACCTCAGGCGAAGCGTTCCCGGTGTTGTCGCCGGACGGCGCATTCCTGCTCTTCTCCAACTACGACATCGACGGCGCGGCGACGAAGGAGGATCTGTTCATCACCCGCCGCACCAACACCGGCTGGTCCGCACCGCAGCGCCTGACACGTGGCGTGAACACGTCAAACGATGAGAAGCCCGTGCAGCTGCTCGATGAGGGACGGGTGTTGCTGTTCAGTTCACCGCGCGCGGAGAAAGCGCCGCTGTATCGTGTCTCGCTCGATGCGGTGCTGCCGCCGGGGCGCTATTGATCCTCTCCTATTCCAAAAATCGAAACGTTCAAGCGTGTGTGCCATTCAATCTGTTTGCCCGTCTCGCCTGATACGTGTGCCATCTTAGCGATTGACGGCCTTACCGCGCGCTCCGTGCCGCCCTACGTTACGCGTTGCGCGACTTGCAGCGCGCGCGTTTTGCTCCATAGTTTCTCAAGGTCGCCCAAGCCGGAGTGAGCGTGCCGCCGTCGCTTTCTACTGATCAGTCACTCCTCGCCGAGAATGCCGCGCTGCGCGCGCGCTTGGACGAGGTGGAAGTGGCGTTGCGTCGCAACGAAGCGCTGTTCTCCACGATCATCGAGCAGGCGCCGGGCGGCGTGTATGTGGTGGACGCGCAGTTTCGTGTGGCGCATATGAACGCGCAGACGCGGCCGTACTTCGCCGCGGTACAGCCGCTGATCGGGCGCGATTTCGATGAAGTGATGGAGATCGTGTGGGGACCGGAGATCGGGCCGCAGATCGCGAACATCTTCCGACACACGTTGGCAACGGGCGAGCGCTACGTGTCGCCGCGCTTCTCGGAGCAGCGCTACGACATTGGCGTGGAGCAAGCGTTCCAATGGGAGGCGCAGCGCATCGCCCTGTCGAACGGGCAGCTTGGGGTAGTGTGCTATTTCCAGGAGATCACCGCGCGAGAGCGCGCCGAGGCGGCGCTGCGCGACAGTGAGGAACGTTTGCGGCTGGCGATTGTCGGCTCGGATTTGGGAACGTGGCATTGGGACCTGCGCACGGGAGCGATGGAGTGGTCAGAGCGGTGCCTCACGATGTTCGGTATCCCGCTGCGCACCACAATGACCTACGAGACCTTCCTCGGCGCGCTGCATCCCGCGGATCGCGCGCGCGCCGACGAGGCCGTGCAGGGCGCGTCGCAGGACGGCTCGGAGTTCCGCATCGAGTGCCGTACCGTCTGGCCCGATGGCAGTGAGCATTGGGTGGTCTCGCTCGGCCGCGGCTACACCGACGTCGATGGCGCGACAACCCGCATGGGAGGCATCGCCTATGACATCACCGCACGCAAGCGCGTGGAGATGGCGCTGCAGGAAAGTGAGCAAAACTATCGGGCGCTGACAACGGCCACCTCCGAGGTGGCCTACCGCATGTCAGCGGATTGGTCCACGATGATGCCGCTGGACGGACGCGACTTGGTGCCCAGTTCGGATGCGCCGCTCGCCGACTGGGCGTGGCTGTTCCAAAACGTCCCGACGGACGAGCACAAGCGCGTGAGGCAGGCGATCAGGGAAGCCATCGCCAAACAGGCGCTGTTTCAGTTGGAGCATCGCGTCCGCCGTCCCGACGGCTCCGTCGGCTGGACGCTGTCTCGTGCCGTGCCAATTCTCGATGCGAACGGAACCATCACCGCATGGTTTGGCACCGCGAGCAACATCACCGATCGCCAGAGCGCACAGGATAGCCTCAGAGCCAGCGACGCCCGCAACTCGTACCTTGTGATGTTGGCTGACACCCTGCGCCCGCTGTCGGACCCCATCAAGATTCAGGTCGAAGCGAGTCGCGTCTTGGGCGAGCGGCTCGGCGCCAACCGGGTGGCGTACTTCGAGGTGCACGGGGACGACTTCGTCGTCCAGCGCGACTACACCAGCGCGGCCCCGTCCATCGTGGGGGCACACCCCGTCGCGTCGTTCGGACCAGGGCTCCTGGCCGTGTACCGGAGCGGCCGCACTGCGGCCGAGCCGGACGTGAACGTTCTGCCGTTAACGCCGAGTGAGATGGCAGCGTACGCTAGCCTGCAGATTCGCGCCTACATTGGCGTTCCGTTGATCAAGGCTGGGCGGTTCGTGGCGGGCCTTGCGGTGCATACCGACAGCGTGCGGACGTGGAGGCCGGCGGAGATCGCGATGGCAGAGGACACCGCCGAGCGCACGTGGGCTGCGGTTGAACGGGTGCGCGCCGAGGAAGCGCTGCGCGCGAGCGAGGCTCGCCTGAGCGGTGTTCTGCGCCACTCGCCGGCGGGCATCGTACAGACTGACGCCCAAGGCTCTATGATACTGGTCAACCCGCGCTGGTGTGAGATGTTGGGCCACGCCGAGGCAGAACTCCTGGGCCGGACCTTCCTCGAGTTCACGCACCCCGCGTGCGTCGACGCGAGCGCGACGGCATTCGGTCGCATGGCTGCCGGTGGACCGGATATCGTGATCGAGAAGGATTACTTCCGCAAAGACGGCTCGGTGCTTCACGCGCAGAGCCACGGCACCGCCATCCGGTCTTCCACCGGCGAGTTCCTCGGGATGATCGCGGTTGTGCTGGACATCTCGGAACGCCTTCGCTCCGAAGCGGAGTTGCGCCGGCTCGCGACCAACCTGTCCGAAGCCGATCGGCGGAAGGACGAGTTCCTGGCGACGCTCGCCCATGAACTGCGGAACCCGTTGGCCCCGATCCGCAACGGTTTGGAAATCATCAAGCTCGCCCAGACCGATGCCAGAATGCTGGAGAAGGCAGGCGCGATGATGGAGCGACAGGTCGAGCAGATGACCCGGCTGATCGACGACCTGATGGATGTGAGTCGCATCAGCCAGGGGAAGATTCAGTTGCGGAAGTCGATTATGCCGTTGGCCGATGTCGTGCAGAGTGCTGTGGAAAGCAGCCGCGCGCTGATCGATGCTCAGGGTCACGACCTCGTCGTGGACGTGCCGACCGAAGCCATTTACGTCGACGGTGACTTCGTCCGGCTTTCGCAGGTGATCGCCAACCTGCTCAACAACGCGGCCAAGTACACGCGCCGGGGCGGACGCATTCGGCTGGCGGTCGAGCACCAAAACGTCGACGCAGTGGTGAGCGTGGAGGATAACGGAGAAGGCATTGCCTTCGACAAGTTGTCTCAGGTGTTCGACATGTTCACGCAGATCGACGGCTCGTTGGAGAAGTCGCACGGCGGACTGGGCATCGGCCTATACATCGTGAAGCGGCTGGTGGAGCTGCACGATGGCAGCATTACCGTCGAAAGCGGCGGTTCTGGAGCAGGGAGCCGGTTTGTCGTGCGCCTTCCAGCGGCATTGGCCCAAGGTGCCAACGGTCCGGTCGACCACACCCGTGGGCCGAGGGGCACGCCGGTGCGGCGCCGCATCCTGGTGGTCGACGACAACCACGACGTGGCGATCAGCTTAGCCGAGTTGTTGCACGTCATGGGGAACAACACCAAGGCGGCTTTCGACGGGGAGCAGGCCTTGATCGCAGCCGAGGCATTCCGTCCAGACGTCATCGTGATGGACATCGGCATGCCGAAGATGAACGGCTACGACGCGTGTCGCCGCATCCGGAGTGAGCCGTGGGGACACAACATCGTCATCATTGCCCAGTCCGGCTGGGGGCAGGAAGACCAAATACGTATGTCGCAGGAAGCTGGGTTCACGTCGCACCTGGTGAAGCCGGTCGATCCCGCTGCCCTGGACAGGTTACTGGCCGATTTGCCGGCGACGATTGGGTGACATCCGTGCGGTCAAGCAGAGGCCCGCAAGCGTCGTGGTGGGTACGAGGCGCGCCCGGTCCGACGAGTGCGGAGGCCGAGCGAAAGACACACCATCGCGCATGGGCGCCGTCGAAGTGAGGAACTCGCGGTGCTGCTCACACGCGGTCGGTGCAGGTTTTCGCGCGCACCCCGATCAAGCGACACAGTCTGGTGATCTCACGCGAGAGCCCCGCGGGACTGTCGGCGAGCAATGCCTCGCGGAGCGCGGGGAGCGAGGCACTGATAGACGTCGCCATGGCAGCTGCACGGGCCGTGAGTACGCCGGGCGCGAGCTGCAGCGCCGACTCCAGTCGTCTCCAGTCGTCCTGCGACACGGCGGCCGCCTCGTACTCGCCGCCGATGTGCATCGCGAGCTTGGCGGTCGAGATTTCCTGGTGGCTTGCAACGCCAAGCGCCGAGGCCACGTCGTAGAATGGCGCCAGGGCGGCGACGCCGTCCGCGCCGATGAGCAGCGAGTAGTTGCGGGCATGCGCGTCGGTGCCCACCACGAGCCAGTTGAACAGGATCATGTCGAGGAACTGGGCGATATCGTGCAGCGGATCGCTGGCGTGCGTACGCAACGCGCCAACGATGTCGACGATCCCGGGCGCACCGGCCAGCTGATACTTGAGATGCGGCGAGACGCCAAGTGTCTGGCAGAGGTCTTCTTGGTGCCGCCGTCGCCACACGCCGTGCTCTCGTACGCGGTCGTAGCGCGTGATCTGGAGCATCCAGTGAGCGCCGACGGCGAGGGGGGCGACTTCAGCCGTGATCAGGCCCACCGCGCGCGCGAGCCGCATCGTTGCGAGTTCCGCGACCAGAAAGCGCGGTAGGCCGCCGAGCGGCCGCTTCAGAATGTGCGTTGTCGGAATCCGCCCGCGTGGCACGCCCCATCGCCCCTCTTCATGGTACAGCGCGATCTTTGGCTGCGCGCCGGCCAGACTGAAGTAGCCCGCGTCGCCGATCAAGCGGAACGGCGCGTCGGGTGCCTCGAGTGCCTGCACGCGCGTGAGGAGCTCGTCGTCCGAGAGCCAGGCGATCCCGTCCGCGTGGCCGCTCGCCAACAGCTCTATACGTTCGGGGTGCACGAACTGAATCGCGCCCGGGCAGTCCTCGCCGACGACCCTCAGGAGGCCGAATAGATCGGTGTCGGCCAACCCGTGATCTCGCGCTAGGCGGTCACGGACGGCGGTCCGATCCGGCAGGTATGCTTCGATGACCGCGGCGACCGCGTCATGCGCATGCTGCGGTGTGACCAACGGCAAAGACAGCGACAGCGGGAAGGCGCCTTTGGCGGACCGCCACGCCGGCGCGTACGTGAGCGTCAGCTTCCCGCTCCGCGCACGTTCAATGAGGCCCATTACGCGGCCCGCGTACATCGCGATGAGCGTGGTCTCGGTGTTTGCGGTGCCCGGCGCTTTGGCTCCAGCCGCCGACGTCATGATTTCCGCGGCGCGGCGGTGACGGCGCGCTGCTCCTTCCGGAGTTGCGCCGCGTCGGGCGCATCCACCGGTGATGGGACGTCGTTCCATCCAGGGATGGCCACGGTGCGCGCGGCCTTGGGACGGCCGTGGACGGGAGAGCGTGTCAGGCGGGACTTCGTCACGGCGCTCGCTCCGTCCGCAGGCGGGTACGAGGCCTTGGGGGCCTGCAGCAGCCAGTTGGCGGCCGTTGGCTCCGGCGTCGCGTCGGGCGCGTCTGCGGAGTCCCGCACCTCGAGCGTGACGCCGACCGCGAGAAGCGCCCGCAGCGTGAGCCCGAGCTCCACGCCCGCTCTCCCCGCCTCGAGCCGCTGCACCCACTGCCGTGAGGCGCCAATCATGTCGGCCAGGTGCGTCTGAGTCAGTCGTCGCCGGCGCCGGGCCTCGCGCACCGCCGTTCCGATCTCCGTCGTGGTGTGCAGCCGCATGCGAGGCCCTCAGGCATTGGCACGCCGCTTCCCATGTGGAGATGCGTCTCGTGCCTACGTACACGTACAAATGTACTGAAGTCATAAATAATAGGCAAATACAAAATGGTATAGTTCATGGGCATATGAGCGATGCCCTCGCACATGAGCGCGCGCGGTGCCGAAGGCGACTGGTTGTGAACCGTCAATTGGTGTGATCCACCTCCGCCAATCGGCACTTGCGAGCGACGGTTCCGCGCAGCTAACGCGAGCCATCGAATCATTCCCGCCCTTTCGACGGCGGAATGCCACCGAAGTCGGGCCGGGTATCGCAGCTGTCGCTCGTGGGTACGCGACGCCATCCCCCACCGCCGATTTGCGCCGCTGTCTAAGTTGAGCGGGTCCCCCCCCACCAGGAATACAAATGCGCGACCGCTTCCGCCGAGTGGTGATCCGCACCGCTGCCGTCTCCGCTGCTATCTGGGCTGCCGTCATCATTTCCATAGCAGTCGCCCTGCCGACGCAGCTCACCGCCCAGCGCCGTCCCGGCGTAGCCATGGGCTTCTACACCACCACCGGGCTGCTCACCGGCGAAGTCGAGGGAGGCTCGGTCTCCTCCAGCACTGCGCAGGCCGAGGCGCCGACTTTCGCCCTGTCGGCGCTGCTGACGGCCCCCCTCAAGCGGATGCCCAAGCGCGCCTGGATCGTCGGGCTGCGCGCCACGCCGCTCAACCTGGGCAACAATGGATCCTGCTACATCATCCGCGGCAGCGCCGACTGTCAGAATCGCCGTTTCGAGGAGCAAGCGCAGCTCCTGACCGGCGGTGCCGTCGATATCCGCTCCACCGTTTTGCGCGTCATGGTCGGCCCCGCGCTGTTCCGCGTCGAAGGGCAGGGTGGGCGAGTCGGCACCGCGGTGCGCCTCGACTTGGCGGCCCCACGATTGCGCGGCTCCACGCCCACAATCTTTTACACCGGCACCTTCCTCGGCAGCCAGCGCGGCGAGTCGCTCTCGATCGGGACGCTGGGCATCGGCTTCCGCTGGGTGCGCAAAAAATAGCATAAGGCCGGGAACTAAAATATTGACCAATAGTATGAATGAATAGTATATCTGAATATCGTCAGTTACTCACCGCGAGGTCCGATGAAGACCCATCTGTTCTACATCCTGCTTTCCGTGGCCGCCGAGCCACGATACGGCACGGCCATTCAGGAGGACGTGCGTAGCCTCAGTGACGGCAGCGTGCGTCTCTGGCCCGCCACGCTGTACGGCTCGCTCGAAGAACTGGTGCGCGTGGGCTGGATCGAAGAGGTGGGCGACGACGACCGTCCCGAGGGCGGATCGGGACGCGAACGCTTCTATCGCATGACCGGCAGCGGGCGTACCGCCCTCGAAACGGAAAGCGCTCGACTCGACGCAATGGCCCGCCTCGCGCGGGCGCGGCTCGCACCGCGGGTGATCGGCGCATGAACCATCCCCAGAGTTCTGAACTGCGGCATCCAATGTGGCGTCGCGTATATCGCCTATTGTCGATTGCCATGCCGAGCGCGCTTCGCGACAAGCACGGCGCGGCTATGGCCGAGCTGTTTGTGCGGGAACTCGAACGTAGCGCCGGCGATGGCCGCGCGGCGGTGACGTGGACCGCCGCCGTGGGCCTCGGCGATTTGGTGCGACGTGGACTCTATGAGCGCGTCGTGGAAGAGCGGACGGCACTGAACGCGCCGAACCGACAGCTGCTCTGGCAATTGGGCAAGGGATACGTCGTGGCTTTGGTCGCGTTGACGGGTGTGCTACTCGCGACATACGCGTGGCGGCATGTCGAGCGCTGGAGCGCGCACGCGATTTCACTGACCACGCTGGTCGAGCTCCTCGCCTTTGCGATTCCATTTACCGCGGCACTCACGCTGCCGATGGCGACGTTCATTGCCGTGCTCGCGACCGCGAGTCGATCCGCGGACACGAACGACCGCGCCGTACGGCTCCGACTGACACCGCTGATCGGACTGGCCTCGGCACTCGCCGTGTTCGCCTTCGCGTGGAACGCCGAGGTGGTCCCCCGCGCCAACGCACGGCTCGTGGTGCTGCAGACCGGACGGCCGAACAGTGCGCCCACTGATCGCATCATGACGTTGAGCGAACTGCGTACGGCGTCACGGCGCGCGATGCAGCAGCACGGCGCGAACCCAACCCCCGCGCACCTGGAGACGATCGCGAACTACGACATCGAGATCCACAAGAAACCCGCGATCGCGGCGGCGTGTATCGTCTTGGCGCTGTTGGCATTCGGCATTGCACGCCGCGTGCGGCGCGCCGGCGTGGTCGCGCAGGTGCTGGCGAGCGGGGTGGTGTTCACGGTCTACTACGTGATCATCATGGCTGGAGAAGCGCTGGCCGCGCGGCTCGTGCTGCCACCGATGCCGGCCATGTGGAGCGCGAACGTGGTGATGCTGGGCTTGGCGCTGCTCGCGATGCGACGACGGCGGGTCGCGACGGACTGGTGAAGCGTTGCAACTGAACGTATATAACGCTCTGTGCCTGCTCGTCCTATCCTGTCCGCTTTCGCCGGTGCCGCTCCAGAAATGCGACGTCCGGCGCGGCGGCGCGCCGCAGCGCTGATCGAACCCTCGGCCGCGATGGCCTCGAGCAGCGCGACCTTGCCCGGGCCGAGCCGATCTGCGTCGTCGAACACGATGCGTAAGCAGAACGAGGTTATGGCGTGGGCTCGGTGGATTCGAGGTGGAGTGGCCGCGGTGCTGCTGCTGTGGGCAACGGTCACCACGGTGCACAGTCAGACGGCGGCGAGTGGCATCGTTGGCACCGTGCGCGACTCGCTTGGCCAACCGATCGATGCGGTGATCGTGGAGGCGCGCGACGCGACCACGGGATATGTACAACGTGCCGCAACGAACAGCACGGGGCGGTACATCCTGCTTGGATTGCCGCTGGGCGGCCCGTATGTGGTGAGCGCGCGTCGCGTTGGGTATCTCCCCACCGATCGCCCCGGCATCACGCTGACGATCGGCGCGCGTGAGCTCGTCGACTTCGTCTTCCGTCCTGTTTCGGTACGCTTGGCCCAAGTGGCCGTCCGCGCGGATGCAGAGGCGGGTCGCGAATCGCGCATCGGCGGCAGCACACGTATTGCCCGGGAACAGATCGACGCGCTGCCGATTCAGGATCGCAATTTTTCCGGTCTCGCGTCGCTCAGTCCCTTGGCGGGTAATCAGCTGTCGCTGGGCGGGCAACGCTGGACCAGCACCGACCTGCGCATCGATGGGGCGCAGTCACGCAATCTGTTGCGTGCCGGTGAAGTGAACGGTGGCCCGGCCGCGATCTCACTCGAGGCCGTTCGGGAGTTCGAGGTGAACACCGCGGTGTTCGATGTCGGGCAGGGGCGGCAGGGCGGCGGACAGATCGCGGCGGTGACTCGCTCCGGCACCAACACCGCCGAAGCGCGCCTGTACACCGGCTTTCGCAACGAGCACCTGGCCGCAGGCATCGACTTTCAAGGACGCGCGCGATCCGCGCGCACCGCCCAGTCGCTGCAGACGGCATTCTCGGCCGGAGGTCCCCTCGTTCGCGATCGCGCGCACTACTTTCTCGCCTACGAGCGTCAGGACGCCAGCGAGCCGCTCACGACGGGCGACGTCAGCACCGCCGAGGCGCAGGTGGCGTCGGGTATCGCGCGCGATTCGCTGGTCAGATTGCTCAACGTGTTGTCGCGGCAGTACGGCACCAGCGCAGATCTGGCGCAAACGGGTCGGTTGGGCCGGCGCTCGGTGTCGCACACACTGTTTGCGAGGGTGGATTGGCAGGTCGCCGCCGCACATCGCGCCACCGTGCGGCTCACGGCCAGCGATTGGGACAGCCCCCTCAGCGGCGGCGTCGATCAAGCCATTGCCCTGCGCGAGGCCCGCTCGGGGTTTTCGTCGCGCGAGGCGCAGCTGCTCTCGACGCTCACGTCGCACCTGGGCGTGAGCGCGCTGAATGAAGTGCAGGTCGCGTTTGGCACGTCGCGCCGTACGCTCACCCCCGAGTCGCCTGGCGTGCCGCGCGGGTTCGTGCAGGTGCGCTCGCTGCTGCCCAACGGAACCACCGGGAACTCCACGATCCAGTTCGGCGGAAACCGGCTCGCCCCCGATGACAGTCGCGAGTGGCAGCTCCAACTCATGAATCGTTTTACCGCGCAACGCGGGCGGATACTCTGGACCCTCGGCACCGACAACTCGTTGGTCGCTACGCGTACACTCATCGCCGAAGCGCAGGGTGGGCTGTTTGTCTTTCCCTCGTTGGCCGCGCTCGAGGCGCGACAGCCAAATCGGTTCACGCGTACCGTGCCGCTGGCCGGCGCTTCACCGGTCACGCGACAACATGTCCTTGAACTCGGCGCGTACGGCCAGATGGAGTGGCAGGTGACTGATCGCATCACGTGGACCAACGGCTTACGCTGGGACGCCACCGTGTTTCTCGGCGCACCCGCTACGAACGCGGCGCTCGACAGCGCCTTTGAGGTGCGCACGGCGCGCGCACCACGTGATCTGTCCCAGCTGCAACCTCGCACGCAGCTCGTGTGGCGACTGCAACACGACGCCCGCGACATCATTCGCATTGGAGCAGGCGTCTTCACCGCGCAACTGCCGTATTATGCGGGGCACAATCAGCTGCTGTACACGGGGAGCACGCTGGCTGATATCGATCTGCGCGGCGCGGCGGTGCCAACACCTGATTTCGCGAGCTATCGCACAACACCGCGCACCGTGCCTGGACTTCCGGCAGGGGCAGCCCTGTCGCCCGCGTACGTGAACGTGGCGGGCGCGGTACGGGCGCCACGCACATGGAAAGGGTCGGCGTCGTGGTGGCACCGCATCGGTGAGGGGACCACGGCCACGCTCAGCGTGCAGGCATCGCGCCTGCGCGATGGCTACGCCTATGTCGACCGCAATCTGCGCAACGTGCCGGCGTTCGTGCTCACGGCCGAGGGCAACCGCGCGGTCTGGGTGCCAGCAGGCACGATCCCGGCGAACACGGGCGTGACCGACGTGCGGAACGCGTCGCAGAATCCGGCGTATGGGCGTGTTCTGGCGCTCGAGTCGGGCGCGCGTGCGGAGCAGGTCGCGGTCACCAGCGAACTCGCCTTTCGCGTTGCTTCTCACGCGCACGGCACCATGGGCTATGCCTGGTCGCGCGCACGCGATAACTCCACCTATGGCTGCTGTCTGGCGCGCACCGCGACCACGTTCACGCCCGTGGTCGACGATCCGCGAGCGCTCGGCCAAGCGTGGGGGGTGTCCGATTTCGACGCACGACATCGCGTGACTGGCGCGCTCAGCGTACGGGCTCCGTTCAAGGTGTCGATCACCGCGCGCTACGTGGGCACCAGTGGGCGTCCGTTCTCGCTCGTCGTGGACGGAGACATCAACGGAGACGAGGCGAACGGCAACGATCGCGCGTTTCTCTTCGATCCGGACAATCCCACCACGCCGGCCGACGTCGCGGCCTCGCTGCGTCGCGTGCTCGCCAACCCGAAAAACCTCGCGCGACGCTACATCGCATCGCACTTGGGACAGGTGGCGGGTCGCAATACGATCACCACGCCATTCACCAACCGTGTTGACGCGCGCATCGCGCGGCAGTTCCGCCTGAGTGGTGCAGGTGGCGTTCGCCGCGCCGAGCTGATCGTCGATGCATACAATGTCGGCAATCTGCTGAACCGTCGCTGGGGGGCGCAGTATCTGCTTCCGGTCGGGATTTCGTCGCAGAACCCGGTCGTCAATCGGGTGCCCCTGCTACGGGTGGTTGGCTTCGATCTAGCGACGCAACGCTATCGGTACAGCGTGAACGAGTCAGCTGGTGTGTTGCCCAAGGGCGGCGATCCGTACCAGCTCCAGATTGGCGTTCGGATCGCGCGCTGAATTCTGCTCTGCTGCGGCCCCTCGCTACATTGCCCGCATGGATCGAAACGCTCCCTGCCCGTGTGGCTCCGGCAAGAAGTTCAAGAAGTGTCACGGCGCCGCCGTGCCCCCTGAAGCGGCGGCGCTACCCGCCGAAGCGCGCGCGGAATGGCTGCGCGGTGACGTCGTGCTGCAGCGCCAGAAGCGCGTGGGGCAGGAGCTTCTCGACTGGGCCGAGAAGAAGATGGGCGCCGAGTGGATCGACGCGTCGCTCGATGCCTGGGGCGTGACCGAAGACGAGGACATTGACGAAGGCGTCGCGGATCTTTTCACCACCTGGTCGCTCTTCAACTACGAGCCCGCGTCGCTTGGCAGGCCCATCGCCGCGGCGTGGCTCGACGACGCGGCCGGCAAGCGCGCCGATCTCGACACGCGCGCGCTGGTGAGTGCGGCGTTGCGCGCACCGCTCGGACTCTGGGAAGTCGAGACCGTCGAAGCCGGGGTCGGCGCCACGATCACCGATCGATTCAGCAATACCACTTGCTTCGTTCACGAGCCCGATCTCACGCACGACCTCGGGCCCAGCGAGTTTGTGCTCGCATATGTCGTCGAGGCGGATGGCGTGCGTGTATTCTCGGGGTTGCACGCCGACACGCTGGTGATCGTCGACGGTAAGGAGCTGCTGGCTGATGTCTGCGCAGATGCCGGCGTGAGCGCGGCGCCACTTCCCGCCGAGCTGCAGCGGGACCCGTCGTGGCAGATACGGGTCTCGCGGCGCTTCTCGGAAACGGCGACGGCCGGATATGGGAGCGATCCGGACGACGACGTCGAGTGATATCCCGAACGCGCTAGAGGAGCCGCTCGTCGGGGCCATCCATCCGACGCGGAGCGCTGTCCGTGAGCGGCGCAATATATGGCGTCGCTTCCCGCCCGAGGCGACGGGCACCGAAGAAGCTGCTGTCGTCGAACGCATACAGCCCATCGACAGGAGCGTCAGGAATCCGCTCGCCGTCATAGCTCGGTAGTGCGCGAGTAGCGGCGGAGCTGAGTTCAATGATCACATCGTCTTCGTCTTCATCGAGACGAGCGGACTCGATGGGAATCAGAATGCGCCGCTTGGTCTCCTGTGCGACATCATCCAGCTTGACCTCGCCTTCGATGTAGCGCACGCGCATGAGGCTCGTATCCACCACGAGATCCTCTACGGTGCCGATCTTCTCGCCGTCGAGTGTTCGCAAGTCCCAGCCGCGGATATCGGGGTCGCCATCGGCGACGTCGAGGTCCGACGCGTCCTTGAGATGAACGAGGCGGGGCCGAACTGCCTCTTCGTTGTGCCTGTTGGAATCCATAGTGATAACTCCGTGCATGCGGTGAGCAAATCGCGGCAATGTGCCGTCGAGCTATCGCGCGGGCGGTACCTGCATCGTGTCGGTACGGATCACTGCGCTATCGCGCGGTGCGGCAAGCGTGCCGGCGGCACTGTTGGTGTCGTAGGCGCCCGTACGCTCGGCTGTGGTCGCGTCGGGCGTGCCCCTCATCGCGACGAACCAGATCAGAGCACCAAGCAGCACCACACCGAACACCCACGGCAACCACGAGCCGCGCTTCTCCGTAATCTTGATCTCGGCCACACTTCCCCCTCTGTGAGATGAACTCGCAGCGGAGTGCAGGAATCATGCGAGGCGGCACGTCCGTTGCACACGCAGTCACTCATGCTGAAACTCATCAAACAAGCAGTCGTCGATTTCTTCAGTGACAATGCGCCGCGTCACGGAGCGGCGATCGCGTACTACACGCTCTTCGCGCTGGCTCCCGTGCTGCTGATGGTGATCGCGGTCGCCGGCTTTGCAGTCGGAGAGGACGTGGTCCGAAGTGAACTCCTGACACAAATTGCCGGACTGATCGGTCGCGACGGTGCAGTCGCGGTTGGTGCCATGCTGGAGCGCGCCGGCAAGCGCGATGCCGGCGTGTTCGCCACCGTGCTTGGCATTGGTGGTCTTGTATTCGCCGCGACCGGTGCGTTCCTCGAACTGCAGGCAGCCCTCAATATGATCTGGCGCGTGCGGGCGACGGCTTCAAGCGGCATCGACGTACCGCAGATCGTCACGCGTCGGCTGCGCTCGCTCGGTGTCGTCGTGTCGATTGGCTTTCTGCTGTTGGTCTCGTTGTCCGTGAGTGCGGGAATCAAGCTCGCGATCGCATGGATGAGCCGCCTGGCGCCTGGTTTGGAGGCGTTTGTCACAGTCGTTGATCAGCTGATCTCGCTCGCGGTCACCAGCGCGCTGTTCGGGCTGCTGTTTCGCGTGCTCCCCGATGTTCATCTGCGGTGGCGCGATGTAGCAGTTGGCTCCACGGTGACGGCGGTGTTGTTCGCGATCGGACAGCGGCTCATCGGACTGTATCTCGGCAACAGCGCGCTTGCGTCACCGTTCGGGGCCGCCGGCACGGTCGTGATCCTTTTGGTGTGGGTGTATTACTCGGCGCAGATCCTGCTGTTCGGTGCCGAGTTCACACGATTGTATGCCGAGCGTGCGGGCAAGCGGGCTCCGCTGATGGATGGGGCCGTGCGCACGACGGCACCGTAATCTCGCATGCATGCTGCAGCGACGTTACCGACACTCTCCCTCGGCCGAGAAAGACGACATGGCTCCGATCTGGAAGGGCAGTATCAGTTTCGGATTGGTCAATATTCCCGTGGAGCTCGCTGCCGCCGTGCGCGCGGACAATATCTCCTTCCGCATGCTCGACGCCGAAACCGGATCGCCGGTGAAGTACGAGCGAGTGCGAGCCAGCGACGGATCGCCGGTACCTTGGGAAGAGATTGTGAAAGGATTCGAGTATGCCAAGGGACAGTACATCGTGCTGACCGAGGAGGACTTCAAGAAAGCCGCGCTCGAGTCGTCGAAGACCATCGACATCTGCGATTTCGTGGACGCCAAGGAGATCGACCCGCGGTTCTTTGAAACGCCCTACTTCATGTTGCCGAGCAAAGGCGGTGAGCGAGGGTATGCCTTGCTACGCGAAGCGATGCGCGAGGGCGACGTGGTGGGCATCGGCAAGATCATCATGCGCAAGAATCAGCATCTGGCGGGCATCCATGTGGTCGGAGAGGCCTTGGTACTCGAGCTGATGCGATTTTCCGCCGCCGTGGTCGATGCGTCCCAGTACACCTTCCCGCCGGCCACGGCCGCCCGTCCGCAGGAGCGCAAAATGGCCGTGCAGCTGGTGAAGAGCATGCAAGCCCATTTCGACGCGGAGAAGTACACCGACGACTATCGGGCCAACCTCATGCGCATCATCAAGGCGCGTTCGAAAGGGAAGCCGATCACCTTCGACGCCCCACCGCCCGATACCGCTGATGGCAAGGTGCTCGATCTGATGAGCATGCTGAAGCAAAGTCTGACCAAAAAGTCCGGCACTCCCAAGACCGCCGCGCGAAAGACCACGGCACGAAAGACGACCACGAAGAAGGCACGTAAGTCCGCATGAAGGCCTCGTTCGCACCGATGTTGGCCACGTCGGGAACTGCGCTCCCGGTGGCTGACGGATGGGCGTTTGAGCCCAAGTACGACGGAATACGCGTGATCGCGGTAGCGTCGAGCACGCACGTGCAGCTCCTATCGCGAAACGGGATCGACAAGTCCGCACAATTCCCCGAGGTCGTGGAAGCGCTGCAGGCGTTCGTGGGGCGGCGACGCAGCACCCTCGTACTGGATGGAGAGTTGGTCGGAGTGGCCGGCAGCGTGCTCGGACGATTCCAGTCCATGCAAGCTCGCGTGCACGAACGCGATGCGCGCGCGATTGTCTCGCACCGAGCGGGGCAGCCAGTCGCGCTCATGGTGTTCGACCTGCTGCACGATGGCTCGCGATCACGCGTCGATGCGCCGTGGCGCCGGCGGCGCGTCGCGCTCGAGAAGCTGTTCGCGGCGCGTGCAATCGCCGGCGGCGTTGCCCTCGACGCACTTCGACTCGGCGACGCGGTCTTGCACGACGGCGACGCGCTGATGGCCCGCGCGAAAGCCGAAGGATGGGAAGGCATCATGGCCAAGCGCGCGGACGCGCCGTACGCCGTGGGTGTGCGCTCACGCGATTGGATCAAGCTCAAGCTGGATCGACAGCAAGAGTTCGTCGTTGGCGGCTGGACGGAGCCGCGGAACAGCAGGCCATACATCGGTGCGCTCCTGCTCGGGTACTATCTGGACGGAGCGCTGCAGTATGCGGGACACGTCGGTACGGGGTTTACACACGACGAGCTGGCGTGGCTGCACGATCACCTGAAGCGCCTCGAGCGCGCGTCGAGCCCATTTGTCACTACGCCGGCGGCGAATACCGTCGCGCACTGGGTCCGGCCGTCACTGGTGGTCGAAGTCCGCTTTAGCGAATGGACCAATGATGGTCATCTGCGGCAGCCGGTCTATCTCGGCGCCCGAACCGACAAGCGTACGCGCGATACCGTGCGGGAGGCCGTTATGCCACGCGCCACAGCGAAGCCACGCGCCGACGCCGACGCCGACGTGCACTTCACGAACCTCGACAAGCTCTTCTTTCACAAGGCCAGGAAGACCAAAGGCGATGTGGTGCAGTACTACACGGGCATCGCGCCGCTGCTGCTGCCGTTGATCGCCGACCGCCCGCTGGTTCTGCGGCGATATCCGAACGGCATCGACCAGCCTGCTTTCTTTCAGCAGCGCGTCGCCAAGGGCGTGCCCTCGGCCGTGCGCACGGAGATGGTGCCGCAACCCGAGGGTACGAGCGAGCGACGCATCGTGGGCGGTGAGCTGACTACGCTGCTGTATTGCGCGCAGCTCGGCGCCATCGACGTGAATCCGTGGCATTCCCGTATGGCGACGCTTTCGAATGCCGACTACTCGATCATCGACCTTGACCCCGGCGAAGGTACCACTTTTCGTCGCGTGATCGATGTGGCGCGCTGGACCAAGGACGTGATGGATGAGCTCGGGATCGCCGGTGCGCTCAAGACGTCGGGCGCGAGCGGTTTGCACATCTACCTGCCGCTTCCAGCCGACACGAGCTACGACAGTGCGCTGCTGTTGGCGAAGCTGATCGCGACGCGGGTCGCGAACGCACACAGTAAGCAGGCGACCGTGACACGTACCGTGAGCAAGCGACTGCGAGGCAGCGTGTACGTCGACTACTTGCAGAATGTTCAGGGAAAGAGTGTCGCGTCGGCGTTCAGTCTGCGCGCGCAGCCCGCCGCGTCGGTGTCGACGCCCCTCTCGTGGGATGAGCTCACCAACGACCTCGATCCTCGAGACTTTACGATCGACAGCGTGCCCTCGCAGGCGGCGGCGCGCGCGGCGCGCTGGTCTCGCGCGCTGGCGACGCCGAATGACCTACCGTCGCTTCAATCGGCCTGGTGAGCACGCCGTGGGACGGTACGCGTGATCAGGTCGACACAATCCGCCCCCCAAGCTTCGCCGCCGAGCCTCCACTGTTCCGCCGATTAGGGAAAAGCCATGAACTGAGTGGAGAACGACGGACGTGCGGGCGATACTCCGCACTATGGCGTCGTTCGTGCTGCATACCCCGATGATTCACTCCGTGCGCCGCCTCAGCGCGCCCGGAACGTTTCCCGTGTTCGCCCCTGGCGATGGCGTGCAGTTCCAGGTTGCGGGCGGGTTGGTACGGGGGCGGGTCTCCGGCATCGATGTGCAGGCGAGGAGGGATCTCCCGCTGGGCACACCCTACCGACTCGGGGTGATCGCCGCGCCGCCGCAGAGCGGCTACTCGGCCGGTACGGAGTGCACCATTCGCGCGGCCTGTCTTGAGCTCGATCCGACCGCGCCGCGATATGCCGAATCGCTTGCCGCCGCATCCACCGTAACGATGGCACCCGTCCGGGCACTCGCTTTGGCGCCGGCGCGTCCCAGTGCGCCCACATTTCTCGTGGCCTTCATGCGCGAGGGAGGCAACTATCCGATTCAGGGCGCCTTGCTCGTGCAGGGCGAAACGCTCGACGCTGCCAATGCGGCCGCAACGACGTACCTGAATGATGAACTCGCGACGGACGTAGCCGAGGGCAGGGAGCTGCCCGACGCAATGGTAATGCTGCTCAACGCGTCGGAAGTCCCAACAGCAGCAGCTGATGTCGCCGTGGTCGCGTCGGTGAGCTGGTAGCAGGTCCCCGTGCTCCGACAAACACGCGGCCCCTCCAATCGGAGGGGCCGCGTGATATGTACCGGCGTTACTTGACGATCAGATTGTTCACGACCGTGTAGCCGGGCGCATTGTCCTTGGCGACGACTTCAGCTCGCGTCCTCTGCGCATCGCTCTTCACGCTGCCGTTCAGCGTGACCGTCTTCGTGTCCTTGTTCGTGTCCACATTCACTTCACTGGCATCAATGGTCGTATCGGCCATCAACGCCATTTTGACATCGGCGGTCTCGGCAGCCGCATCCATCGAGGAACCGGCGCTGGCCGCAGCCTCGCTCGTTGCTTCCGCGGCATTCTTCGTGTCTTCCTTGGCGCCGTCAGCCGTGTTACCACAGGCGGTCGCGATTCCAATGGTGCTGGCGAGCAGGAGCAGCTTGATACGTGTCATAGTTGACCTCGGTGTGCTGACGTTTCACTGGCAATAGTGCGGGCACTGTTTGCCAATGCAACAGCCGTGCCCGCACGTCGTTTCAATGGCCGGGCTCGTTTGAGCCGAATGCCTGGCTTGCGAGACTATCCCGCGATCATCGTCAGCACATCGCCGGGCGACATCTCGCGGCCTGCTGCCACTAACGCGTCCAACAACTCCTTCCCGATTGTCGCGCGCGCGACGTCAACCTGACCGCCGACCTCCGGGCTCATTGGGTGCTCGACCACCACGCCCGTGCGCTCTGACATGGCTTCGGCCGCCGCCGCGATGGTCACCGCGCGTTCGGGCCGGCCATCGGCCGCTTCGGCCGCCGCCAGCCCCGTGAGGGCGAGGCCGACGCCGCGCGCACTGCCCACCTCGTCGTACACCCGCAGCGACTGACGAAACGCCTCACGGGCCACCGGAATCCGCGACGCCGCGAGCGCCGTCCACCCAACTTCACTATGCACGCGCGCGAGCTCCGGGCGATCGCCCACCCGCTCAAATGAAGACACGGCCTGATGATACAGTTCGAGCGCGCGGCCCGTCTCGCCGCGGGCTGCGGTCATCTGTGCCAGAAAGCTCAGCGCGAGACCGCCGCCTTCGTAGTCGCCGATCCGCGTTTGAATGCGCCGCGCCTGCGTCACCAACTCGAAGCCGGCGTCGAGCGAACCGGTCACGAACAGCTGCAAGCCCTTCATCGACATCGACAGCGACAGCAGGAAGTCGAGATCGCGACGCCGACTGCATTCGATCGCGGACTCCAAGGCGAGGCCGGATTCCTCCATGTGCCCGACGCTCATGTGCCCATAGCCGACACACATGTACGCTTCGGCCAGCAGGGCGTCGTCGGCCAGGGCGCGTGCGTCGGCCAACGCACGTGCCCACTCATCGCGGCCGCGTTCCATCTCGCCGGTGTTAACCGACACCATGCCCCCGGCCAGGAGAGCGAGCGCGCGCCCCCGGCTCGGCGCGCGCGACTCCGCCATCGACATCAGCGCATCAATCGCATCGCGCGCGGTGAAATGCTGGCCGCCGATGTGCCAGAACCAGTTCAGTGAACCGCACAGCAGAAGTCCCTTCTCGACAGCATCGGGGGCGGTCGACTCGGGCAACACCGGATGCCTGCGTGCCTGGTCGGTATACCAGCGCAGCGCGGCCTGCATGTTGGCGTTGTCGCGGCGCGCGCGCTGCATGGCGTCGAGCTGTCCGACACCCTTGATCCCTGCGTTGACGGCTTCGGCAAAGGCGAGGAAGACATCGGCGTGCATACGTCGCACGTCGTCTGCTTCGCCGCTCTCGGACAGTGATTCGGCGGCAAAGGCCCGGATCGTTTCCGGCAGGAAATACCGTTCGCCGCCGTTGACCACGCGAACCAGGCCCTTCTCTACCAACGAGCCGAGTTCGTCCAGCGCGCGCACCCGCTCATGCGCGGCGAAGCACACGGCGTCCATCTCGTCCAGCGTCCAGCCGTCGGCGAATACCGAGAGGCGGCGCAGCAGCTGCTGCTCGGAGCGGTCGAGCAGCGAATAGCTCCAGTGGATCGTCGCGCGCAACGTGCGGTGACGCTCAGGGAGGTCACGATCGCCCGTTGTAAGCAGATCGAGCACATCGTCCAGACGCTTCAAGAGCGCCATGGGTTCGAGAATGCGGATGCGCGCCGCCGCCAACTCGAGGGCCAGTGGCAGTCCATCAAGCCGGATGCAGATCGCGGCCACGGTGGCGCCATTCGCGATGGTGATCGCGAACGTAGGTTGCACCTTCGTGGCGCGTTGTACGAACAGCGCGACGGCAGGGGACTGCAGCAACTCGTCGACGAGCGTGGCGTGCGCATCGGGCAGCGCCAATGGCGGAAGTGCGAGCTCCACTTCGGCCCCGAGCTTGAGCGGCGCTCGACTGGTGGCGAGCACGCACAGACCCGAGCATCGTGTCACCAGCTCGGCGATATCGTTGGCCGCGTCGAGGACGTGTTCGAGATTGTCGAGCAGCAGCAGCGTGCGGCCGCCGCCGATCACGGTCGCGATCGCATCCACCGCCGACCGACCGTGCGCTTCGGTGATGCCGAGCGCGGTAGCAACGGTCGGCATCACGTCGCTCGCCAGCGTGACCGGTGCTATCGAGACGTAGGCCGAACCATCGGGAAAGTCGGCGTGGAGCTGCTTGAACAGCTCGATGGCAAAGCGCGTCTTGCCAGTGCCGCCGGCGCCGGTCACCGTCAGCACGCGCGCGCCCGATCGCACGCGTTCGATCGCCGTGGACAGCGCATCGTCGCGGCCGAGCAGTACGTTGGCCGGCGTCGGTGCGGGCCGCGAAATCAAGGGCGCTGCGGGTGGCGCGCTCGAGGAGGGATGGCTGCCGCTCGCGCGCATGAGGGCGCGCCGCCACTCCTCGACCGAGGGAAAGCGGTCGGCCGGCGACTTCGCCAGCGATCGTTCCACGGCGTCAATGACCGGCCGGGCGAGGGCCGCGCGCAATGTGCCGAGCTTGGGCACCGGCTCGATCGCGTGGCGCATCATCAAGGCGATCGCCGTTGGGCCCGTGAACGGCGGCGTGCCGGCCAGCATCTCGAACACGATGCATCCCAAGGCGTAGAGATCACTACGGGCGTCCACCACATCGCCGCTGGCCTGTTCCGGACTCATGTACGCCGGAGTGCCCACGGCCATACCGGCGACCGTGAGCTTCTCATCTCCCGATGCGTCAACCGCCTGCGCGATGCCGAAGTCGGCCACAACCGCGTGGCCATTCTCGATCAGGATGTTCTCCGGCTTGATATCGCGATGGATGATGCCGCGCCCATGCGCGTAGCTGAGCGCGTTTGAGATCTCGTCGGCGTAACGGAGTGCGTCGTCGATCGGCAGTTGCCCGTCGCGCGTGAGGAGGTCCCGCAGGCTCTCCCCCTCGACGTACGGCATCACGTAGAACAGGAAACCGGCTCCCTCTCCGGAGTCGTACAGCGGTAGGATGTTGGGATGCCGCAATCCTGCCGTGGTGGTGATCTCCCGCAGGAATCGGTCGTGCCCAAGCGTGGCCGACAGCTCGGGACGCAGCACCTTCACCGCCACCGGACGGCGGTGTCGGAGATCCTCGGCGAGAAACACGGTCGCCATACCGCCGGCACCGATTTCACGCTCGAGTCGATATCGGTCTGCCAGGGCCGACGACAGGCGGTGGTCAATCATGGGGGGATACTCGCGCCCACGGGGGGCAGGCGCAATCGCAGGCAACGGCGCCGGCTTCGTTGCGGTTACGGGAACGGGCCATACAGCGTCCTCTCTCGCAAGGGATCGGTCTTGCCAGAGGCGCGACGACGGCGCCTACCTTGACGAGCCGCTCCACGCGAGGAGCGGCGCTTTCCCGATGGTGATGCGGTGCTGATGCAACGTCGGGATGTCGCGCGTTGGCGGCGCGGTGCGCGGTGGGCCACGTGGATGGTCGCCGCCATTCTCTTCGCCATCGGCGCGGCGGGCTGGGTTACGGCCGTTCGGGCCGCCGAGTCCTCCCGCCTGGTATCGACGGCGCATCGCACCGTCGATCTCGTTCAGACAGTCCGTCGTTCAGTGTCAGATGGTCGCGCCGAGCTGCGCAACTATCTGCTCACGCGCGACAGCGTGGCCATACGCGCCTCGCTGCAGGCACAGGACGCGAGCCACGCGGCCGCGGTCTCTTTGCAGGCGGTCGCCTTGCAGGCGGTCACCGGCGATGACGGCGCAGAGGCTCGTCGGGCTCGCGAGCTGCGAGGCAGTCTGATCCTGCTCGAATCGTCGCGGGCGCGCGTCAACGCCCTGCTCGACACGATCGAGCGCATTGAACGTCGGCAGCTCGCGTCGCGGGCTGTCGATTTCGAGCGCGCAGCCAACCGTGTGTTCGTGCTGCTCACCGCGGCATTGTTGGCCGCCGCCGTACTGGTCGTGGCCGCCGCGCGCTTTCGCCGACGCGAATTCGACGCCCTCATCGCCGCCGCCACGCAATATCGCGTGATGACGGAAGACAGTCCCGATGGCATCATCGTGCAGCAGCACGGGATTGTGCGCTACGCCAACGCGGCCGCGGCGTCGCTGTTCGGGCTCGACTCGCCCGAGGCACTGGCCGGGCGTCCGTTCTTCGAGTTCGTGCACCCCGACGAGCGCGACGCCGCGCGTGCCTTCGCGCGTCGCGTCATCGAGGAAGGGGCGACGGTCACGTCGCAATCCCGCGTGTTCGTGGACGTGGACGGCGCCCTCATCGACACCGAGGTGCGTGCTGCGCCGATCATGTTCGATGGGGCCATCGCCGCGCAGGTCGTCATCCGCGATCTGCGCATCCGCCGTGCCGCGGAGCGAAAGGCCGCCGAAAGTGAACAGCGATACCGCAGTCTCGTCGAGGTCATGGAAGAGGGTCTCGTGATGCACGATCGTGCGCATCGCGTGACGTTCTGGAATCCGGCCGCATTGCGCATTCTCGGACTGACCGGCGATCAGCTCTCCGGCATCAGTGCCTATGATCCTCGATGGCGAGCGACCGACAGCCGTGGACGTCCCGTCACCGGCGACGAGCACTGCTCGACCATCGCGGCGAGAACCGGCCAGATCGCGTCGAACGTCATGGGGGTCGAGCGTGGTGATGGCGACCGTGTCTGGGTCAAGGTGAACGCCGTGCCGCTGTTCGATGACGCGGGTGCGGTGCACGCGGTCGAAGTCACCTTCTCTGATATCACGGCGCTCGTCGACGCGTCGCGTCGTGTCGAAGAGAGCGAGGCGCGCTTTCGCGTGCTCGCCGAGCAGAGTCGGGACCTCATCAGTCAGCGCACGCTCGACCATCGGTTCGAGTACGCCAGCCCGTCGCATACGGACGTGATCGGGTGGACGCCACAGGAATTACTCGGGACCAGCGCCTACGACTATCTCCACCCCGAGGATGCGCAGCGCATTCGCGCGAGTCAGCCCATCGTGGCCGATGGCTCGCACGGACCCATCGTGACGCGCGTGCGACACAAGGATGGACACTTTGTGATGCTGGAAAGCGTCGTTACACCGATCCTGCACGCCGACGGCACGGCGTTGGGCTATCAGGTGTCGGCCCGCGATGTCTCCGTGCGCCACGCGCTTGAAGAACGAACGCGACAGCTCGAAAAGATGGAAGCGATGGAACGTATGGCGACCGGCGTCGCGCACGGCTTCAACAACTTGCTGGGCGTGGTTCGCACGTCGGCCGACCTCCTCAGTGATCCGGTGGCCGACAGACGTACGCGCGATGCACTGGTGTCCGACATCACGCTCGCCACCGAGCGCGCGGCCGCCCTCACGGCGCAACTGCTCACCTTCGCCCAGCGCCGGCATAACGAGCCCACCTTCGTCGAGGTTGCGGCGATACTCCGCCACAACGTGCCGTTGCTCAACAGAGTCGTCGGTCCGTCGATCGACGTCGAATTGCACGTGGCTCCCGATGCGGAAGCGATATCGGTCAAGTCCGAACCCGGACAACTCGAACAGGTGCTCTACAACCTGATTGTGAATGCGCGCGATGCCATGCCTGCGGGGGGGCTCGTGCGCGTGCGCGCCAGCGTGGCAGAGTTCTACGAATCGCAGACGCATCGCCACGGCACCATCGATGCCGGCGCGTACGTCGCACTGGTGGTTGCCGACAATGGGCTCGGGATGAGTGACGCAGTCTACTCCCGGCTCTTCGATCCGTTCTTCACGACGAAGTCGATCGGACAAGGATCGGGGCTTGGTCTGCCCTCGGTGCTTGGCATCGTGGAACAGGCCGGTGGCGCGGTGGCCGCGCAGAGTATCGAGGGCGTGGGTTCCTCGTTCACCGTGTACTGGCCGATCGCCTCGAGGGCCACGTCGCTCGATCTCGCGACAGCCGACGCCGGGGGGGCGTTCCGCGAGGCGTCGGCCGCACCGTCCGCGCCGGATGTGCCGGATGTGCCGGCCGGGCCCGACGCCAACGTCGTGCTCGTGGTCGACGACGAAGCGGCCTTGCGGCGTGGTCTTGCCCGCGCCCTCACCCGCGTGGGATTCAGCGTACTGGAGGCTGCCAGCGGCCCTGAAGCGCTGGTCGTGATGCGCCGCCACGGACAAGCGGTTCGGGCCCTCATCACTGATGTCCGGATGCCGGCGATGTCGGGGTTCGAACTGGTCGACGCGCTGTTGGGGGAGGGGTTCGATCCTCCGGTGCTCTTCATCTCCGGGCAACTCGATGCGCCCATTCCCACGCACTGGCCCGAAACCGGAACGCGCACCTTTCTCGCGAAACCGTTCGCGACCCGCGATCTCGCCGAGATGGTGGATCGGTTGGCCGCGGGCGCTCCCTAATTAGCTTTGAAGGGTACGGATTTGGCGTCCGGGCACCTGCCCGAGCTCCACGTCGCCACCGGAGCAACAATTATGAAGAAGAAGCACAACACCGCTGTCCCGGACTTTGCCCGCAAACGCCCGGTTCCCGGCACGCCGTCCACCGCCGCCGGCGAAAAATCGACGCAGCCGAGCCCCCGTCAGCCACAGAAGCCCCCCACCACGGCGAAGAACGGCGGGCGTCGCGGCACCTGATTCGGCGAGATGTTGCCGTAGCCGACGGTGGTCAGCGTCACCACTGTCGGCGGCGTGGCGTTGGGAAGCTGGAAATGATGCCGCCCCGAGACGTCGCTGTGCTGGAACCGCGGCCGCCGGGTCGCCAGGCTGCACCCGCACGGGATCTCCATCACCGTCCCGGGCGGAATGCGCACATCCTGCGGAATCGATCTCGCACCGGAGGTGACAGCGGTCACCGCGCCGGCGATCGATCGACCACATGCTGCCGACGCCTTTCGTCCCTTCATTCGTCAACCCGTCTCATGACGCCTCCGTTTTCGGTTGGACGCTCCGCTCGTCGATGGTTCGTGCTTGTTGCGACCTCGCTGCTTACCGCCGCGTGCGGTGACCCTTCCACCGCCGCCGACCTCGCGCAACCGGGTGACGCCGCGCTGGCCCGGCAGGTCCGCAACACCACCAGCACCATCCAGGTCAATGTGAGCGGACTTCCCTCCGGAACCGTGGCCTCGATCAACGTGACCGGGCCGAATGGCTACGCGCGTACGCTGACCGGAACGACCACGCTTACCGGTCTGATAAACGGGAGCTACACGCTCACCGCCGCGTCGGTCATCGCGGGCGGGTCCACCTACGCCACGTCACCGACCACGAACACCGTGAGCGTCAATAAAGGCGCCACGGCCACCACGTCCTTTCTCTATGGCGTAGTGGTCACCACGGGCACGCTGGGCGTCTCCATCACGATGCCTGATGCCACACCGGCGGCCGTCACCGTGACCGGCCCGAACGGATACAGCTCCACGATCACGACGACGGCGTCGCTGACGCAGCTGGCGCCGGGCACGTATACCATCGCCGCCGCCTCGGTGACCAGCGCACTTGGCGTGTCGCTGATGCCGACGCCGACGTCGCAGACGGCGACCGTCACCGCCGGCGCCACCGCCTCCGCCGCCGTCGCATACGCCGCCACTAACGTCACCCCGACGCCGGGGCTCAATCTGCAGATCCTCGGCATGTACCTCACGCAGAGTGTGCAGACGATGAACGGCGGGGTAGCGCTCGTGTCCGGACGCGATGGCGTGCTTCGCGTGTTCGCGCTCGCCAACGCCGTCAACACGGCCCGTCCGTCGGTGCGTGCCCGATTCTTCCAGAACGGCACGCTCGTCGCGACGCTCTCGGCCGCTGCGCCGGCATCGTCCGTGCCGACGTCCGTGAATGAAGGGTCGATGACGTCCTCATGGAACATCGTGGTCCCGGGCGCGCTCCTGCAGCCGGGGCTCAGCGTGTTGGCGGATGTCGATCCAGACAACGCGGTCGCCGAAGATCTCGAGACGGACAACCTGTTCCCAGTGTCCGGGGCGCCGCGTAGTCTGGATGTGCGCTTCGTGCCCGCTCTCGCGGTCCGCTTCGTGCCCGTGCAGCAGGGCAACGGTCTCCTCGGCAATGTGTCGGATGCCAACGCCGCCGCCTTCCTCACCCGCACCCGTGACATCCATCCGCTCAACGCCGTCACGTCGACGACGCGTGCCGTGTACACCACCACCTTGAACCTCAGCAGCGACGGCGCGAACTGGAGTCCCCTGCTGGGCGAACTCCGCGCTCTGCGCACGGCCGACGGTGCATCGCAGAATTACTATGGCGTCGCCCAGGTCACGTACTCGAGCGGTGTGGCCGGCATTGGCTATATCGGCGCGCCGGTGTCGATGGGATGGGACTATCTGCCCAGCGCCAGCGAAGTGATGGCGCACGAACTCGGGCACAACTGGGATCGGCAGCACGCGCCGTGCGGCGGCGTGGGCGGACCCGATGCGAACTATCCGTATGCCGGCGGTACGATCGGTGTGTTCGGCTTCAACGTGCGCCTGAATCAGTTGCTGTCGTCGAGTACCGCCGACTTGATGGGCTATTGCTCGCCCACCTGGATCAGTGATTACACGTATCTCGGCGTGATGTCGTATCGCGGGACGTCCACCACGGCCACGACGAGCACCTCCGCATCCGTTCAGCCGTCGTTGCTGGTATGGGGGCGCATCGATGCCGATGGCGCGATCGAACTCGAGCCCGCCGTGCGTTTGACCGGCCGCAGCGTGCTGCCGGCCCGAGCCGGCAACTACACCGTCGACGCGACCGACGCCGCCGGGAACACGATCTTCTCAGTATCGTTCGATCCCGATCAGGTTGCCGACGAATCCAACACGATCGACGACGAACATTTTGCCTTCATGATCCCGGTCAACGAGGCGGCGCAGGCGCGCCTCAACACGCTGCGCGTTCGTGGTAAGGGCCGCGCCGCGGAGCGCACGACCCGCGGCTCGCAGGCAGCGCTGGATGCCGCCGCGTCGGCCGCCGCGGTGCGCGCCAACGGGGTCGGCCGGGCGCGTGTGCAGTGGAACGCGACGGCGTATCCGCTAGTGGTGGTACGGGATGCGACAAGCGGAGACGTCCTGTCGTTCGCGCGCGGTGGCAGCGCTGACGTCGCCGCGTCAGGATCAGACGTCGAAGTGGTCTTCTCGGACGGCGTGCGCAGTGCGAGCCGAAAGGTGAAGGTCAGCGGTCGCTGATTCTGGCCGCGTTTCGCAGGGAGGGGGGCACATCGTGAGCAGCGATGTGCCCCCTAACTTTTCTGCATGCGTGTCGCATTGCGCACGGTATTGCGCTGGCGTTGAACGCTCCGGCGACGCGGAAATTCCGCATCAAAGACTCAGGTAATGTGCGCCGGACTCTCGGACTATCGGTCCGAACTCTCCGTCGTTATCCTCTCGCCACTGTCCTGCTCGCCCTGCCATGCATTGGAGGCGTTGCATTACGTGGAAATTGGAAAAGCATCCCGCGACGACGGCACACCGCTGACGGACCACGCCCAGCTGGCCTTGATGGAGCGCGAGGCGCGTTTTCGCACGCTCGCCGAGTCATCGCCGACCGGCGTGTTTCTCGCCAACGTACACGGCACGCCGACCTACGCCAACCAGCGGCTCCTCGACTGGTTTGCGATGCGCGTCGACGACTTTGCCGTTGGCGCATGGCTCGATCGCGTGCATCCGGCCGACCTCGCCCACGTCCGCGCCAGCATGGAGCGCAGCGTCGGGACGTTGCACAGCTTCGACCAAGAGTATCGCATCGTAGCAAATGGGCAGACTCGCTGGATCCGCGTGCGCACGCAGCCGGTGACGGGTCCTGAAGGGACGACGGTACTCGGTCATGTCGGCTCGGTGCTCGACACCACAGCCGAACGCGTGGCGGCCGACGAGCGGGCGCGCTTGCAGTCGCAGTTGCAGGAGGCGCGCCGGCTCGAGTCGTTGGCGCTCCTCGCCGGCGGCGTCGCGCACGACTTTAACAACCTGCTTGTCGGCATTCTCGGCAACGCATCGCTGGCGCGCGCGGTGATCCCTCTGGACGCGCGCGGGCAGGAGGTGCTGGCCGATATCGAACACGCCGCGCAGCGCGCGTCCGAGCTGACGCAGCATCTGTTGGCGTACGCAGGCCGGGCGCGCCTCGACCGACGGGAAGTCGTCATCAATGACCTGGTGGCCGATCTGCCGCAGCTGCTCGGCGCGCATGTGCCCTCGTCGGTTGCTCTCTCGATCGAGCTGTCGCCGTCGTCGCCGATCGTCGATGGTGATGAGGCGCAGTTGCGGCAGGTCCTCGTGAGTCTCATCACGAATGCCGTCGAGTCGATCGGCCATGGTCGGGGACGCGTGGACGTCACCGTCTCACGTGATCAACTCGGTACGGCGATGCTGTCCACCTGCCGGCTCGGCACCTCGCGCGAGCCCGGGCCGTACGTCGTGATCTGCGTTCGCGACTCCGGGCGCGGAATGAGCACCGACGTGCAGTCGAAGATGTTTGATCCGTTCTTCTCCACGAAGTCGCCCGGACGCGGCCTCGGACTGGCGGCGACGCTGGGCATTCTGAACGCACACGACGGCGCCATTGACGTGTCATCGCACGATGGCCAGGGGACGACCGTGCGCGTCCTCCTACCCGTCGTCCGTGGGCTCACGCCGTATCATGGCATCCCGGCAGTCGACGCGTTCGCGCGCGAGGAGTCGGGTGTGATGCTGCTGGTCGACGATGACATCGGTGCGCGCACCGCCGCGCGCCGGATTCTCACGCGCGTCGGCTACACCGTGGTCGAAGCGGAAAACGGTCGCGCGGCGCTCGATCTCTACGACAGCATGATCGAGCCGCCACGCGGCGTCGTCCTCGACCTCGCGATGCCGGTGATGGGCGGCGCCGAGTGTCTTCGCCAGCTGCGTGCGCGCGGCAGTGCCGTGGCGGTGCTGCTGGTCAGTGGATATGACGCCGAAGATGAGGCGCAAGCATTTGTGCGCCGCGGCGAGGCCCGCTTCCTCCAGAAGCCGTACAACGCTCGCGATCTCCTCGACGCGTTGAGCGAAGCGCTCGCGGCCAGATAGCGGCGGCCGGATGATCGAGGGCGCTGCAACCACGTCGCGCCACTGACTATGTTTCGAAATGCCTGTTGCTTCGCTGACTGATGGTGCGTTCTCCACCGATGTGCTCGCCAACCCAGGACTCGTCGTGGTGGACGTCTGGGCCGAGTGGTGCACGCCGTGCCGGGCCCTCGTCCCGATCTTTGAATCACTCGCTGCTCGGTACGGCGGCCGGGTTCGCGTGGCAAAGCTCGACGCCGACGCCAACCTCGAAACGGTCACGCGCTACGATGTGCGCGCCTTGCCGACGGTCCTGATTTTTCAAGGTGGCGTGCTGGTCGAGCGGCTCAGTGGCGCCCGCGCGCTGGGCACCTATGTCGATGCGATCGAGACGCATTTGGCTCGTGAGGGCACGGCCGTGACGGCGGTGCCGTCGGTGGAGCGCACCATGGCTCCGCCCCCGCCAGCCGCGGCCGAGAGCTACGCGATTCGCGAAGCGCGGGAGCTTCTCGCGCATGGCGACGCCCTGTTGGTGTTCAAGCACAGCAATAGCTGCCCCGTCTCATTTACCGCCAAGCGACAATACGATCAGTTTGTGGCGGCCAATCCCGACGTGCCCACGCGCCTCGTCGTCGTGCAGCAGGAACGCGAGCTCTCCAGTGCACTGGAAACCGTGAGCCGGTTGCGGCATGAGTCGCCGCAGGCGCTCATCGTGCGGGAGGGTCGCGTGCTCTGGGATGCGTCACACGGCAACATCACGAAGCCGCGGCTCGAACAAGCCTTCGTGACGGTGCGGCCCCCGGGCTAATGCACGCAGTCGCGCGGCGTGATCCTCTCGACACGGTTCGGGTTGATGCCGCAAGCGAACGCTGGTACGGCGGCCCGGACGTGCTTCTGCAGCCCAATGGCTGCACTGACGAGCACGGCAGGGAGTCTGTAGACTCTAAGGCTTAGCGATGCGGCTGCACTTGGGAAACGCGCTCGATTCTTGCGAAGGCATTGAGCGCGGATGTTCGAGTTCCGATCACATCGAATTCGCCATCGCAGTCGGTATCGCGAGCGGAGTACGCACTATGTCCCGGAGCTATCGTCGATGATCACGAACGCAGAGAGCCAGGTGGCGCGCGTGGTCGGATATGTCGCCGACGTGGCTGACGTCGCCGAGCGTCACAGCCCCGAGTCGGACATCCAGCGGTACTCCGAGCGACTGCGCCGCTTGTCTGACATCATCGTGGCGTTCAATGTGGCTGCGCATGTCAGCGACGTCGTCCAGGGACTGGGTGATGAGCTACTCGCGCTGTGCGCGGCCGACCGCGTCGATGTCGACGTGCTTCGTGGCGCGCGTCACACCGAGCACCACGCGATCGGCGTCGCGCCGGCTGCCTCCGACACAGTTAGCGGCGACGCCAGTGAGCCGCTCCGTATCAGGCTCGCGCAACGTGATGGAAGCCCGCTCGGCGAACTGGTACTCTCGCGCGCATCGGCGCCGTTCACGTCCGACGAGGTCTCGATCGCCGTGCAAGTGGCGCAGGTAGCCGCCGTGACGATCGAGAATCTCGACCTCATCGATGCGCTGCGTGAGGCCGATCAGCGAAAGGACCGTTTCCTGGCCACGCTCGCCCACGAACTGCGCAATCCACTCACGCCGATCGTGAATGCGGTGGCCATGCTCGAGCGTGTAGCCGGTTCGCACAGCGGGGTCGCGCGCGCCAAGGCGACGATCGACCGACAGTCCAGTCAGCTGGTCCGTTTGATCGATGACCTCATGGATGTCAGTCGCGTGACGCAGGACCGCCTTGAATTGCGTCGGGAAGTCGTCTTGATGCGTGATGTGTTCGAACTGGCCTTCGAAGCCGTGCGGCCGATGATCATCGAACGCAATCTGCACCTGACCGTCAACATGCCGAACGAGTCGATCGGGTTGTTCGTCGATCCGGCGCGTCTGGCGCAGGCCCTCACGAATATTCTCAGTAACGCCGTGAAGTACACGGACGCGAATGGTGACATTCTGGTGGCCGTGCACATCACGGCCGACGCCGTGCGCATCGAAGTCTCCGATACCGGAATCGGGATCCCGGCCGAGCAACTGGAACACGTGTTTCAGATGTTCTCCCGCGTGTACGACCATGGCAGTCGCATGCCGGCCGGGCTTGGGATCGGCTTGGCCTTGGCACGCCGACTGGTGGAAATGCATGGTGGCACGATGACCGCGCATAGTGCCGGTGCGGGGCAGGGTAGCACGTTCCGCCTCACGTTGCCGCGCGTCGTGAGTTCCGATGTCCATCACGAGCAGCTCCTCAAGGTCAACGCCGATCGGTCGAGTGCATCGGCGGAGCTTTCCGACATCCCCCTGCCTATGTCTACGCCTCGTTTCGTGCCCCTCGTTGCCGGCCGCCGTGTGTTGGTGGTCGACGACAACATCGATGCCGCCGACAGCCTGGCCCTGCTGCTCGAGCGCGAGGGCCACCAGGTCTCCGTCGCGTACGACGGGGAACATGCGGTACGCGTCTATGCCGAACAGCATCCGGAAGCCGTCGTGATGGACATCGGTCTGCCGCTCCTCGACGGCTACGAGGCTGCGCGGGCGATGCGCATGGCGCAGGGTGGGCACTCGCTGCTGCTCATCGCGCTGACCGGATGGGGACAGGGCGAAGATCGACGTCGGTCTCAGGAAGCGGGGTTTGATCATCACCTGGTCAAGCCCATCTCCCCCCGAACCATTCATGCGTTGCTCGTCGAGCATACACGCCTCGCGCCGGCAGCCCCGGCGAGCTAGACATTAGGGACGCTGGTCCATCGCTCCCCGGCCCCTTTGCCGATGTCTCCGTTTCTCGTTGTCGTTCGTTCCCGCCGCGTGGTCGCGGCGACGCTGGTGTCCGTTATCGCGGCGGTGCCTGACGTGCTGCTCGCGCAGGTGGCGTCGGCTCCGGCATCCGCTGTAGCAGTACCTTCGGCTGCCGCCGCCATGCCGCCGCGCGCGATCCGCCGGGATGTACCCATTACCAACAGCATCCGTCGCGCCTACGCCGCAGGCACGCGCGATTCCACTGGGCGTCCAGGACGTCACTACTGGCAACTACGCACCGACTACGCAATCGACGTCTCGCTTGATCCGGCCACATCGCGACTGACCGGCACGGCGCGCATCACGCTGCACAACAGCAGCCCCGATCCGCTGCGTGAACTCGGTCTTCGTCTCGATCCCAATCACTTCCTCGGCAACGCGCCGCACGCCGCGCCGTGGGTCCCGGCCGAAGTGACCGATGGCATGGTCATCTCGCGAATGTCGATCGACGGCAAGCCGGTGAACCTCGCGTCAAACGCCGCACCGGCCGGTGACGGTGGCTCCGGCGCGCGTGCGATCGTCGCGGCGCAGCAGAGTGCGGCCAATGCGGCCACTGGTGAGGCTGTGCTGCGTAACGGTCGGTCCACATCGGCCAGCGTCCGACTCGGAACGCCGATCGCCGCCGGCGCGAAGGCGGTGCTCGAGATTGCCTGGTCGCACAAGCTTCCCGGCGGACCCGGCACCGGCCACCGCATGGTACAGCGATGGGCGGACACCCTGTACCAGCCTACGCAGTGGTTCCCGCGCGTCGCCGTCTACGACGACCTGCGTGGTTGGGACAACGAGCTGTACGTCGGTCCGTCGGAGTTCTACAACAACTTCGGCACCTTCGATGTGAACATCGACGTGCCTGCCGGTTGGATCGTCAGCGGAACTGGTGTGCTGAAGAATCCCGAGCAGGTGCTCACTGCGGCGGCACGCGAGCGCCTTGCCAAGGTCACGCAGTCCGATGCCGTCACCATGATTGTGGGCCCCGACGAAATCGGACCGGGGCAAGCCACCGCCGTGGGCAATGCCAACGGACGACTCGTGTGGCGCTTCCACGCCGACACCGTAAACGACTTTGCGTGGGCCACCGCAAAGAAATACGTGTGGAACGCGACCCGGGCCACGATCCCCGGCAGAGGCGCGATCCCGGTGCATATGCTGTTCTTGCCAGGTCGTGCCAACCTGTTCGCGAAGGCGGGTGAGATCAGCCGCCATGCGCTCGAGTTCTACTCGAAGCTCTGGTTTCCGTATCAGTTCCCGCAACTCACGTTGCAGGACGGACCGAGTTCGGGCATGGAATATCCCATGGTGATCAACTCCAATGCGGGCGCGGCCGACCACGAGACGGGGCACCAGTGGTGGCCCATGGTCGTCAGCAACAACGAGACCTGGTACGGATGGATGGACGAGGGCTTCAATCAGTACATGAACATCCTCTCCGATGCTGATGCCGATTCAAAAGCGCCGGTGTTCGATGGACTCGGCCAGAACTACGGCCGCACCAGCGGCGCCGAAGCCGAGCCGCCGATGATGTGGAACGCCAACTACGCGGGGCCTGGCTTCTACGGCTTTACCACGTATCAGAAGACGCCGCTGATGCTATCGGCGCTGGGCGGCATCGTCGGCGACAGCGCCGTGCAGCGCGCGCATCGCGAGTGGGCGCAGGCATGGATGTTCAAGCATCCGTCGCCGTGGGACTACATGTTCTTCATGAATAAGGCGCTCGGTCGCGATCTCAGCTGGTTCTGGAACAGCTGGCTGTTCACGACCGAAAGCGTGGACGGCCGATTGGTCAGTGTGAAGACGCAGGGCATCCGCACCACGGTGACGGTGGCGCAAGACGGCAACATGCCCGCGCCGATCGTGCTCGAAGTGAAGTTCGCAGGCAGCGGCCCGGCCATTCGACCCATGAAGAATGCGGTTATGACGGACAGCCTGACGGCGCTGGTGACGTGGCCGGTCGATGTCTGGTTCGGCGGCCGGCGAAGCATCGCGGCGGACCTCGTATTCGGCGGACGTAAGATTGAACGGATCACACTCGACCCGGCTCGCCGCTTCCCCGACCGCACGCCGGCGGACAACCAGTGGCCTGCCTCAGCCCCCACGGCGGCGCCCCCGGCGAGATAGCCGCTACTCAAGTCCTGTTTGTCCAAGCCCGATAATTCAAGAGAGAGCCCGCCAACTATATTGACCGGTGGGCTCTCGCTTGCCGGCGACGAAGTCGGTCACATTGGATCGTCTCCCGTGCTTCGTCATCATGTTTGCCCTTCGTTCGCTGCGCGCTCGCCTGCGCACCATTGCGTTGATTGGAGCAGTTGGTATTCTTGCCGTCGCGATCGCCGGTCAGGTCGCCCTTCGCGTGGCGAAGTCCGCCACCGGGGATCGTGCCCATAACAATGTGGCGCAGCGCTATCAGATGGATAGCGACATGATGCACGACGCCATGCGCGCTGACGTGCTCGAAGCCATGCTGCTGGGTCAGCGAGGGGACAGTAGCGGTGTCAACGCCGCACGCGAAGCGCTACGCGAACATGCGACCCGGTTCGTAACGTCGCTCGACAGCGCCGCCGCCTCGATCAAGAATGCGACGATCGTGGCCTCGCTGCCCGAGACACGCCAGGAAGTCGTTGCGTACGTCGGTGCAGCCGAGGAGGTCATCGGCGCGGTCCTGCGCGACTCCGTGCAGGCACGCGTGAGCTCCGAATCGTTCCGCGCGCAATTCACCGTGGTCGAAGGACGCATGGAAGCGTTCGGCGATGCGATTCAAGACAACTCCCGCGCGGTCGAGGCGCGCACGGCATCCCGCTTTACACAGGCCTCTCGATTCATCTGGGCCATCTGCGCCGTCTTCTTCGTATTCGGTCTGACGTACGCGTGGCGCGTCGCACAATCACTGGGCGCCCGTATGGCGCGCATCGCCGCGCAGGTGACGCAGCTGCAGGAAGACGGTGTGGAAGTCGTCTCTCGCTCGCTCGCCGCCCTCGCCCGAGGCGAGATGCTGTCCGCGCAAGCGCGCACCATCACGCCGATCGACGATCCGTCGCCGGACGAACTTGGCGCCGTGTCGGCAGCGGTCGATCGCATGGCCGCTGAATGTGTGTCGTCGCTCGCCGCTTGCCTTCGGGCGCAGCACGCGGTCACGCATACGGTCCAGGAAATCGAACGGATCGCCGGACAGGCGCGTCGCGGCGTGCTTGATGGGCGTAGCGACCGTACCGTCGTGCAGGGGCGCTATGCCGATGTGCTGGTCGGCGTGGACGGACTGATGACCGCGATCGCGACACCGCTGGCCGCCGCACGACACGCTCTCGCCGAAGTGGCGGGGCGCAATCTCGAAGCACGCATGGACGGCGAATTCGCCGGCGAGTTCGCCCAAGTGCAGGAGTCGTTGAATACCGCAGTGCGCAACATGGCGAGCACCCTCGGTCAGGTGCGCGCAGCCGCTTTTCAGGTGGATGACGCGGCAAGCCAACTCTCGTCGGGAAGTCAGCAGTTGGCCAACGGCGCATCCAGGCAGGCGGCCAGCGCCGAAGAGATCAGCGCATCGGTCACCGAATTGCAGACCTTGGCGCAGCGCACCGCGACGCAGGCCGTGGAAGTGCAGGCCGCCGCCCGACTCGCACAAGACAGCGTGCAGGTGGGCGCCGAGTCCATGATCGCGATGGGCGACGACATGCTGCGGATCAAGCGGTCGGCCGACGCGACGCATCGCATTGTGAAGACGATCGATGAGATTGCCTTTCAGACCAACCTGCTCGCGCTGAATGCCGCCGTCGAAGCGGCGCGCGCCGGTGACGCCGGTCGCGGCTTCGCCGTCGTTGCCGAAGAAGTACGCGCGCTCGCCATTCGTTCAGCCGAAGCGGCCAAGCAAACGGCGGCGCTCATCGAAGAAGAGATCCAAAATGTGAGTCGCGGAGTGCAGCGTGAGCAGTCGGTGCGCGAGCAGCTCGTTACCGCACGTGCGCAGGTGGAGCGCGTGGGCATCGTGGTCGAGGAGATCGTGACGGCGTCGGCGATGCAGGCACGGGGACTCGACGAGGTGAGCCGTGGTGTGGCGCTCATGAGCGAGGTCACACAGACGGTGGCCAGTAACGCGGAGGAAAGTGCGGCCGCGTCAGAAGAGTTGCTGGGCCAGGCCGGAGCGCTCGCTGAGGCGGTTCGCGGCTTCAAGACGCGAGATATCGAGACGCGGCAGGACGATGCGCGCTCGTTGAACGCACGGCGGCGGAAGGTCGCGTGAGCGGCGAAGGAATCGGCGCCGACTGAGAATAGAGACTCAATTATCTCAGCACTTGACTAAAGGGCGCCCCGGCCGCTAGTCTCCGCGAACAACAGAGATCGTGGTCATTTGCCGCCTATTGCCGCCACGTAAAACAACGAGCTAAAACGCGACTGCCCGGGCGAACCAATAGCCCGGGCTTTGTCGTTTGGGACGGCGCCATCGTGACCGGAGCTGAACATGTCCACGCGCCCCATCGCCATTTATCACGAGCATCCCGATTGGTTTCGCCCGCTATTCGCCGAGCTGGAGCGTCGCGGTATCGCCTACGAGCGGCTCGACGCCGCCGCGCACGAATTCGAACCCGCCAACACCGACACGCCGTACGCGTTGGTGTTTAATCGGGCGAGCCCGTCGGCGTATCTGCGCGGTCACGCGCAGACCACCTTCTACACGCTGCACTGGCTGCGTCATCTCGAGCGCCTCGGCGTGCCGGTGGTGAACGGTGCCGACGCCTACGCGCTCGAACTCTCCAAAGCCACGCAGCTCGATCTGCTGCGCGAGCTTGGGCTCCCGTATCCGCGCTCGCGTGTGATCAACGATCCGTCGCGCGCGGTCGCCGCCGCTCGGGGCTTCCGCTATCCCGTGTTGGTGAAGGCGAATGTGGGCGGCAGTGGCGCCGGCATCGTGAAGTACGACACGGAGCAGGCGTTGGCTGATGCCGTGTCGGCCGGCGTGGTGGATCTCGGCGTAGATGGTACCGCACTCGTGCAGGAAGCCGCGCCGCTGCGCGATGGACATATCACGCGCGTGGAGACCCTCAACGGCAAGTACCTGTACGCCATCAACGTGTATCCCGCCATCGGTTCGTTCGATCTGTGCCCGGCCGACGCGTGCCAGACCACGAACGGCGTGGAGCTCGTGCGCGGTGCTTGCGCGATCGATGCACCCAAGTCGGGGATGCGGGTGGAGCGCGCGGATCCGCCGGCGCACATCATTGCGGAAGTGGAACGCATCGCCCAGGCGGCGAAGATCGACGTCGGTGGCATCGAGTACTTGGTCGATGACCGCGATGGTCAGCACTATTTCTACGATGTGAACGCGCTGTCCAACTTCGTGGCCGATGCCATCAACGTGGTCGGCTTTGATCCTTTCGAACGCCTGGTCGACTATTTGGCCGAGCGTGCCGGCGTGCTCGACGCGGTGGGGGCCTGATGCGCTTTGGCTACTGGCTCCCAGTGTTTGGTGGTTGGCTGCGCAACGTGCCCGATGAGGGCATGGAGGCGAGCTGGCCGTATGTGCAGCGACTCGCACGGCGCAGCGAAGAGATCGGATACGATCTCACGCTGATCGCCGAGTTGTTCCTCAACGACATCAAGGGTATCGACGCACCAGCGCTCGACGCGTGGTCGACCGCGGCCGCACTCGCGGCGGTAACCACCCGCCTCGAGCTCATGGTGGCCGTGCGCCCCACGTATCATCATCCCGCCACACTCGCCAAGCAGGCCGCGAACATCGATCGGATCAGCAACGGCCGTCTCTCGCTGAACGTGGTGTCGAGCTGGTGGAAGGACGAAGCGCGGCGTTACGGCAGTCAGTTCGATGAACACGACGATCGCTACGCGCGCACGGCCGAATGGCTCGACGTGCTGCACGGCGCGTGGTCGCAGTCGTCGCTGAGCTATCACGGCAAGTACTACCAGGTGGATGAACTCATTGTGCAGCCGAAGCCGATCGGCAGTCGCGGCCATCCGCATCCGGTGCTCTATGCCGGCGGCGAATCCGACGCGGCGAAGTCGCTGATCACGCGTGCCTGCGATGCGTACGTGATGCACGGTGATCCGCCCGATCGCGTAGCCCCCAAAGTGGCCGACATGCAGCGCCGTCGTGAAGCGGCTGGCCTGGGTCCGATGCAATACGGCATGGCAGCCTACGCGATCGTGCGTGACACAGAGGCCGAAGCACAACGCGAGCTCGAGCGCATCACGAACGTGCAGCCAGGTTCACCTGGCTTCCACAACTATCAGGACTGGATCGCCAACACGCAGCTCGATCAACACCTGTCGCTGCAGGACTACTCGGTATCCAATCGCGGCCTGCGCGCGGGACTTGTGGGCACGCCCGAGCAAGTGGCTGATCGGGTGCGCGAGTTCGAGGCGGCTGGTGTTGGGCTGTTGCTGCTGCAGTGCAGCCCACAGCTCGAGGAGATGGAGCGCTTCGCCGAGCAGGTGATGCCGCTCGTGCGCACACAGAAGGTGCTGGCGGCGTAGGCCGTAACCGCGAACAGCAAAAGCAACAGCGGGAACACGGAGTCGGCGGATTTCACCGGTCACACAGATAAGCAAAGAGCGCTTTTGTTTATCTGTGAAGTCTGCGTCATCCGCCGACTCCGTGTTCCCGCTGTTGCTTTTCGCTGTTGCTTTTCGCTGTTGCTTTTCGCAGTTGCCGTTCCTCTCTGTCGCCACACCACGAAACAGGTACTTTGGAACTATGCCCAGACACGCCCAACTCACCACCGCACTGCTCTTCGTCGCGACCGCAGCGACGTCGCTCTCCGCCCAGCCGGCCCGTCGACCATTTCGGATCGAGGAAGCGACCATCGCCCAGATCCATGCGGCGTTCAAGTCGAAGGCGCTGACCTGTCGTGCGCTCACGAAGGCCTATCTCGATCGTATCGACGCCCTCGACAAGCGCGGCCCGGCGATCAACGCGATCATTCTGGTGAATCCGGATGCCATCGCCGTGGCCGATTCGCTCGACAAGCGCTACGCCGCTGGCGGGCCCACGGGCCCGCTGCACTGCGTCCCGATGATCGTGAAGGACAACTTCGAGACCATGGGCATGCAGACCACTGGTGGCTCGTTGGCGCTCGAAGGGTGGAAGCCGCTGCAGGACGCCACGATGGTGCGGCAGATCAAGCACGCCGGGGCCATCGTGTTGGCGAAGTCGAATCTCGCCGAGTGGGCGTTCACGCCGTACGAGACCGTCAGCTCGATCCTGCCGGGCTACACACACAATCCGTATGCGCTCGATCGGGTCACGGCCGGATCGAGTGGTGGGACCGCCGCCGCCGTGGCCGCCAGCTTCGGCGCAGTCGGACTCGGCACCGACACCGGCAATTCCATCCGTGGCCCGTCGGCCCATCAGGCGTTGGTCGGCATTCGCTCCACGATGGGCCTCACCTCGCGGGCCGGCGTGATCCCACTCAACGCGTCGGCCGATGTTGCCGGTCCAATGGCACGGACCGTCGCCGATGCCGTTGCCGTGTTCGACGTGGTGGTCGGCAGTGATCCCGCGGATTCCGTTACCGCTCCAGCCGATGCCAAGCGCCGCGCGTCGTATGCCAGCTTCCTGGTGCGTGGTGCACTCAAAGGCGCGCGCGTCGGCATTCTGCGGCAGGCGTATGAGCGGCCAACGCTCGACGCAGAAGTGCAGCGCGTGTTCGAGCGCGCCGTCGCCGACCTGCGGGCGCACGGTGCCGTGATCGTCGAGGTGCGAGTCGATTCGCTCGACGCCATTCAGCGTCGCCAGCAGGGTGGCTGCAATCGGTTCAAGGCCGACTTCGAACGCTACTTCGCCGCGCGCGGTTCGAACGCCCCAGTGAAGACCATCGACGAGGTGCTCCGCAGCCGGAAGTTCCACCCCACCGTGGAGCAGCGTCTGCGTGACGCCTCGCAGGTGACCGAACTCCCTGAAGCCAGCGTTGGCTGCCAGAGCCGTGAGCGGGTCCGCACGGCGCTGCGCGACGCCGTGCAGCAGATGATGGACACGCTGCAACTCGACGCCGCGATCTATCCCACGTGGAGTAACGCGCCGCGCCTCATCGGCGACCTGAACACGCCGCACGGCGACAACAGTCAACTCTTCTCGCCCAGTACCGGCTTCCCCGCCATCACCGTGCCGATGGGCTACACGCGCGACAATCGATTACCCGCCGGCCTGAGTTTCCTCGGGCGCCCATGGAGCGAAGGACGGCTGATTCAGCTCGTGTACGACTACGAGCAGGCCACCAAGCATCGTCGCGCGCCGGTGCTGACGGCGCGCTGAGCCCCTCTTAGCAACAGCAAAAGCAAAAGCGGGAACACGGAGTCCACCGATTCCGCAGATGTCACAGATAAACGAATAGCGCTCTTGGCTTATCTGTGTCATCGGTGCAATCGGTGGACTCCGTGTTCAGGCTGTTGCCGTTGCTGTTGGCGGTTTGCCGCTCAACTGCTGTAATAAGACGCGTTCTCGTCCACGTAGCCCTTAGTCAAGTCGCAACCGTACGCGATCGCCTCGCCGTCACCGACGCCCAGCGACACCGACAGATCCACGACTTCGCGCGACAACGTCTCCCGTACCACCGCGTCGTCGAAGGCCAGCCGCTCGCCGTGGCCGACCACCTGAAAGCCGTTGATCCATGCATCCGTCGTTACCGGACGGATCGTGCAATCGAAGCACTTGCCGACCGCCATCAGCAAGCGGCCGACGTTCGGATCGGCGCCGTGCACCATCGTCTTCACCAGCGGCGAATTCAGGATGGACTTCGCGACCACATGCGCTTCCGTGTCGTTCAGGGCACCTCGCACCGTCACGCGGACCAGATGCTCGGCGCCCTCGCCGTCACGCGCCAGAATCTCCGTCATGCGACGGCAGCCGGCCGTAAGGACCGCGAGGAAATCCGCTTCGTCAACCGCGCCGGCCAAGCCGTTGGCCAAGATCGCGCAGGTGTCGGACGTGCTCGTATCGGTGTCGACCGACAGCATGTTGAACGTCGGCGCCACCGCGACGCGCAGGAGTCGATCCAGTGTCGGCGCGTCAATCGCCGCGTCGGTGAAGATGTACGACAGCATCGTGGCCATGTTCGGCTCGATCATGCCGGACCCCTTCGCCACCCAGGTGATCGTGGCGTTGCCGATCGATGCCGACAGCGCTTTCGGATGCGTGTCCGTCGTCATGATGCCCTCGGCGCCCACCATGGGATCGTCCTGCAGATCGGACGTCATGCCGACCACGCCCAGCTCGATCGTCTCGATCGGCAACTGCACGCCGATCACACCGGTCGAGCTCACCAACACGCGTTCCGAAGTCGTTCCCAGCTCGGCCGCGGCCGCCACGGCCATCCGTCGCGCGTTCTCCACGCCGCGCGTGCCCGTCGCGACATTGCTCACCTTGCTGTTCGCGATGATCGCCCGCAGCATACCGCCCTTGATCGTTTCGCGGCCAAGGATGATTGGCGCGCCGGGAAAATGATTGCGGGTAAACACGGCGGCGGCGGCGGCGTCGACATCACTGGCGAACAACGTCAGATCGCGAGCCGACGGCTTGAGGCCGACATTGCGGCTGGCGCAGCGAAAGCCGCGTGGAAACACCGGGGTCGCATGAAACGTGATAGCGGAGGACATCTCGAAAGCTACTATGATTCCGGGGTACGACGTAGCCAGCACCTCGGGACCCGCCCTTTCCCCTCGCTCCGCGTCCGCATGTTCACATGCCCTGTTCCTCAGCCGCGCGGTTCGATGGCGCGTCGGCTCGTACCCCTTGGTGCGGCAACCCTGACGACACTGCTCGCCGTCGTCGCCACGGTGGCCCACGCGCAGTCGGCGCCGGCCGGCACCGCACGGTCGCGTGCCGTGTCCGATACGTCGGTCTTCGCGCCGCTCGTGCTGCCCACCCCCAATGCGTTTCGTAGCGGCAGCGGCGCCCCTGGCGCGAAGTACTGGCAGAACCGCGCCGACTACACCTTGGCCGCCACACTCGATACGGCCGCCAAGACCGTGAAGGGGGAACTCACCCTGCGCTACACGAACCGGTCGCCCGACACGCTGCGCTTCATGTGGCTGCAGGTCGAACAGAATGCGTTCCGAGCCAAGTCGCTCAACTCGTACATCTTCCCCGAAGAGTCCCGATTCGGAGCCCGCGGTTTCGAGGGTGGATACACGTTTTCGAAGCTCGATCAGCTCGTGGCGGCGAAGGGCGGGGCATCGAAGCGGATGCCGCTCGCCCGTCGATTGAACGAGACGATGATGAAAGTCGAGTTTGCCGAGCCGTTGGCTCCGGGTCGCACCGCCGTGCTGGATATGGCGTGGACGTTTCCCGTGCCGGAACATGGTGCCGATCGCATGGGTCGTGACGGCGCGCTGTACGAGATCGCGCAGTGGTTCCCTCGGGCCGCGGTGTACGACGACGTGCGTGGATGGAACATCGAGCCGTACCTCGGACAGGGCGAGTTCTATCTCGATTACGGTGACTACAACCTGGCCATCACCGTGCCGTCCGGATACATCGTGGCGGCGACCGGCTCGCTGCAGAACGCGCGCGAGGTGCTCACCCCCACGCAGATCGCGCGTCATACGTTGGCCGCGAAGTCGGACACCGTGATTCGTCTCATCACCGCTGACGAACTGGCCAAGGGCACGGCGCGCCCGCGCACCAGTGGCACGATGACCTGGCGTTTCAGCGCAAAGAACGTGCGCGATGCCGTATGGGCGGCGTCCCCCGAATTCCAGTGGGACGCGTCGAGCTGGAAGGGGATTATGGCGTACGCCTACTATCGCCCCGCGGCCGCAGTGAATTGGCATGACGCCGCCGACCAGGCGCGCATGTCCATCATCGAGTACTCGGAGCGCTGGTTCCAGTATCCCTGGCCGCACATCTCCGCGGTGGAAGGACCGATCAGCGGCATGGAGTATCCGATGATCGCGATGGAGAACATCAGCAACGACATCTACGACCTGTATAATGTGGTTACCCACGAGATCGGCCACATGTGGTTCCCCATGATCGTGGGCAGCAACGAACGGACGTACATGTGGCAGGACGAAGGCTTCAACACCTTCATCAATACCTTCTCCGAAGGGCGCCGTTATCCGGAGCGCGGCGATCAGCTCGCGCGCGCGGCCGAAGAACGGCGCATGGTGGAGTCGTTCATGGTGCAGGGGGTCGACAAGCCGGTGGATATCAATCCCGATCGCATCAGTCCGGCACTGCTGGGCGAAGCGGCGTACGTGAAGCCAAGCGTGGGACTGCAGCTGCTGCGCGAGGAGATCCTCGGCTCGGACGCGTTCGACGATGCCTTCCGCACCTACATCGGTCGGTGGGCCTACAAACATCCCACGCCGGCCGACTTCTTCCGCACCATGGAGGACGTCAGCGGCCGTCGTCTCGATTGGTTCTGGCGTCAGTGGTTCGTCGAGAATGCGCGATTCGACCAGAGCGTGGACAGTGTGATCACGCGCACGAAAGGCGACACCACCTTTGTCGGCGTGTTGTATGGCAATCGTGAACGCGGTGTCTTGCCGGTGCGGGCCCGCTTCACGTTCACTGATGGCACCACGCAGGACTATGTGTATCCGGCGGAAGTCTGGAGTACGAACTCGCGACAATATGGGCGTGAGTATGCGTTCGTGAAAAAGCAGCTCGCGCAGATCGAGCTGGACCCCGAACAGCGTCTGCTCGACGTGGATCGCAACAACAACCGTTGGGGCAAGACGCGCGTTACGCCGTGACGTACTCAGGCGCGCACATTAAGATCGCTTTAACTTGTATTTGCTGAGACGTTATAAAAGCGTGGCGAACTACCGATTGTGTGGGTTCAAACGCTATCACATAGGGACGGAGTGAGTGGGACCAGTCCTGTACAGAATCGGGAATGGGGTTATCGTCACACATGCCAACCCAGCCTTCACTCCGTCCGTTTGACGTCGCTGTGGCCCTTCGCCTGCTGCTGGTGCCGGAGGACCGCTATGAGCCGCTGGCCAACGCGCTGGCCACCAGCACGAGTGCGGCGCACCGGTCCGTGGCCAGACTCCAGCATGCCGGGCTCTGCGAACCCTCCAGTCGTACCGTGAATCGCAGCGCCTGTCGTGAGTTCCTCGTGCACGGAGTACGCTATGCGTTTCCGCCGGTGCATGGTCCGGAGCGGCTGGGCATGCCGACCGCCGGTTCGCATCCCGAGCTCTCCGCCCTGTTCGGAAACGGGTCGGCGATGAAGGCGCTGGTGTGGCCCATGGAGGGAGGCGTGGTGCGTGGCGAAACGCTGGTGCCGCTCTTCAATGGGGTCACCAAGGTGGCAACCCGGGATGTCCGGCTGCATCATCTGCTGGCGTGCGTGGATGTCATCCGGGTCGGCACGAGTGCTCAGCGCGCCGTGGCGGCCGACGTGATCGCGCAACGCCTTTCGCTGCTCGACTGACCTGGGATTGCCCCGCTGGGGCCAAGCCGACGACGACACGCAAAGAGCCGCTTCCGGGATCCGGGGCGGCTCAATGCATTGCAGCAATTCACACAGTCGACTTACACAACCAACACACAGAAGCGCGATCCCGGTGTCGGTCGGTGCCGCAACGGAGCCGGTCAAGCTGACCAGCAAGGCGATAGTACGCGCGTTGCGTCAGCTCAGCGTCATTCGTTTCGTCCCGCTGTCGGCAACCCGGCCGCGATCCACGCCGCGAAGCCGCCGCGGATATTCACCGCGTCCTGTCGACCGAGACGGTGGAGGAGGCTGGTCGCCACTGCGGACCGCACGCCGGACTGGCAGTGCACGAGCAGCGGCGTGGCGGGGAGCTCGTCGAGGCGTTGACGCAGGTCGCCCAGCGGCACGTGGAGAGCACCATCGATATGGCCGGCGTCCCACTCCGTGCGGCCTCGCACGTCGATGACGGTCGCCGCGCCATCGGCCCGTTGCGACGGGACGTCCGTGACCGATGTCTGCGGGATGCGGTGCACTGCTTGGCCCGCGTCGCGAGCGGCGGCCAAGGCCTCGCGCGCATCAACCCAGCCAACGATCCGATCAAAACCGATGCGCGAGAGATCGCGAACCGCCCACGACACGGCGTCGCTCTCCCCGTCCGACATCAGCACGATTTCGTCCGTCACCGGAATGATCGATCCCGCCCAGGTGCTGAAGCTCTTGGAGTAGGGTAGCGACACACTGCCGTCGATCGCGCCGTCGGCGTATTCGCTGGCCGGTCGCAAGTCGAGCATCCACCGGCTGCGGCTCGACGTCGCAACCACCACGTCGTTCGAGGCCAACCGCGGCGCGGCCGGCGACCGGCCCAGCACTGGCGGGCCTTCCCGGTTGATGCGCTTCATCACCGCGAAATACCGCGGCGGCTCGGGTTGCCCGTCGAGCACGGCGGCCACGAACGCCGCCTCGTCCGCCTCAGCCACACCCCAGTTCGACAGCTTCTCGTAACCGACCGTGGACGACGGCACCGCGCCCAATGCCTTCCCGCAGGCGGATCCGGCGCCGTGTCCGGGCCACACCTGCAAATGATCAGGAAGCGCCCGGAACCGCTGCAGCGACCGGAAGAGCGTTCGTGCTCCCGCCTCCATCGTGTCAGCGATTCCGGCCGCCCGTTCCAGCAGGTCAGGCCGCCCGACATCGCCCACGAACACGAAGTCGCCGGTCAGAATCCCCATCGGACCGGCACCTCGTGGACGATCGGTCACCACGAACGCGAGATGTTCAGGCGTGTGTCCGGGGGTGTGCAGGACATCGAGCTGAATGTTGCCCACCATGATCGTGTCGCCGTCGTGCAGCAGCACCGCATCATCCTGCGCGGCGAAAGCGTACTGCCATTCCGGGCCGCCTTCTGCCGACAGGTACAGGCGCCCGCCAGTCGCGGCGCGGAGCTCGCGGGCGCCGGACACGAAGTCGGCGTGGATATGCGTTTCGGTAATGTGCGTGATGCGCAGCCCTTCAGCGCGCGCCACATCGCGATAGGGAGCGGGATCGCGAAGCGGATCGATCACGATGGCTTCGCCGGTGGCCTGGCATCCGATCACGTAGCTCGCCTGCGCCAGCGCGTGATCATACAATTCGCGAAAGAACATGCCCGGAATATACCGAGCACTGGGCCAAGCGGCTTGTCACAAAAAGTTTGAGACAATTCCCGCATCGTGACGGTGGTGCCGATGTCGCTATGCCTGCTCGCGCGTCAATGGAATACCATGGTTCCATGTCCTCGACTCCCCCGCGCCGCCCCTCGACGCTTTCTGCGGAGAAGTTCACGGCCGCGAAGCGACCGATCGGCTCGGCGCCCGACCCGCGCGCTCCGCTGCGCCCCGCAGAGGCTGCAATGACGTGGTCAGCGCGGCCGCCGGCGTCTGTGGCGACGGCGTACCCGGGAGCGCGAGCTCCAGGTGCCACGTCGCCTCTTGCCGCGTCGCGGCTTGCCTCCGGCGTGGGGGGAGCGGGAGCCATGCTGGACCAGGCGCCGACCCGGCCGCGCCTGCTCACCAAAGGGGCCGCGAAATCGGACAAGGACAGTCAGATCGTAACCAGTTTGGTGGTCGCATTCGTGCTGGTCGTCCTCGTCGTGGCGTCGGTGCGTGTACGAGGCAACATGCGCGTGACCAAGAGCAAAGATGCCGTGTCCGGCACGCTCAAAGGGGTGCACGAACGACAGTCCACATTCCGCCTGTTGAATCAGCGTTTCGCGACCTGGCGCGAGCTCGAAGCCCGCGGGATGCGCCTGCCGGCCGAACAGGCGGTGGTCAAGTCGAACGCCACGGCCTCGCACTGGTTCGTGTCGGTGCGGGACAGCGCCACCGGCGTGATTTGCGAGAAGACGGGTGAGTTGTTCGACGAAGGCCCGGACGATCACCGCCCGGTCTGCCGCGAGCCCGCGAAGTAGCCGCCGAAATCGGCCCCACGGGAATCGTTGTCGCGGGTTCCGATTCGCCGTCGCGGGCGATAGATCGGAGCGTGCCTATCGAACCTCGCTTTTCGTCGACGCGCCGGATCCTCCGCTGCGCTCCGTTCTCGGCCCTTGGCGTTGCCGTGCTCACGCTCGCCGCAACGCCGGCACGCGCGCAATCGCGCCCACCCGTCGATAGCGGGAGGGCCGACAGCGCACGGGTGACGCGCGCGCAGGACGTGCAGCGCGTTCGCGTGACCGTCACGCGGGACGCCGCCCGTTCGCCGCTCGAGTTGCCCTTCGCCTGGTCGCGCGCCGCCATCGACGACCGCCCGGCACTGCGTCGCAGCGGCGTCGGCGACCTGCTGCTCGGTCTCCCCGGCGTGCAGGTGCAGGATCGGGCCAATCCGTCGCAGGATCCACGGATCGCCATTCGCGGCTTCGGCGCGCGGTCGGCCTTCGGGGTCCGCGGCGTGCGTATTCTGCGCGACGGCATTCCGCTCACGCTGCCCGATGGCCAGACTCCGCTCGACTGGCTCGACCTCGAATCGGTCGGGCGCGTGGATGTGGTACGAGGCACGGCGGCCGCGCTATATGGTAATGCGGCCGGCGGCGTCATCGATTTCCGCTCGCGCGCGCCGTCGGCACGTCCCTTCGCGATCGATGCCCGGCTGTGGGATGGCGGTGGCCTGCAGCGCGGCTCCGTGCTCGCCTCGGGCAGCCGGCGCGATACCACGGGTGTCGTTCAAGGTGGCGCGTGGCTCGGGTCCGTCACGCGCACCACGGGCGATGGTCCGCGGCAGTGGTCACATCTCGATGCCACCAGCGCCTTCGGCCGTGCGCTGGCGACGGTGGGGGGGACCCGCTTCGAAGTGCAGGGCACGCGCTACGACACGCCGCGTGCCGAGAATACCGGGGCGCTCACGGCGGCCGAGCTGGCGCGCGATCCGCGGCTCCCCGACTCGCTCAACATCACGCGTCGCTCGCGCAAAGCGGTGCAGCAGTCGCAGCTCTCCCTACTGGCGGCACGCGGCGACGGAGCTAACACACTCAACGCGTCGCTCTTCGTGGGCGCCCGCACGCTGGACAATCCGCTGCCGTTCGCCATCGTGGCGGTCGATCGGCATGTCGCCGGTGGATCGCTGCACGGTGCGTTCCGCACCACGCAATGGTCGTGGCCCGTGCGGCTCGGGGCGGGCATCGACGCGCAACGCCAAGTTGACGATCGACGCAATTTCGAGAACTGCAGCTCACTGGCCGCGACGGCGCCCGCCACCACGCTCTGTCCGAAGCCGGGCACTGAGCGCGGGGCGATTCGTCTCAATCAGCAGGAGCGCGTGGGCGGACTTGGCGGCTACGTGCGCGCCGAAGTGGAGGCGCCGCATCGCGTCTTCGCCAGCGCGGCGCTGCGATACGACCGCGTGAACTTCGCGGTGCGTGACCGCTTCATCACGGCCACCAATCTCGACGACTCCGGTGAGCGCGTGCTCAGCGCGGTGAGCCCCATGCTCGGCATCTCGTGGCGCGCCCGACCCCTGATGTCGGTCTACGCAAATCTGAGCACGGCCTTCGAGACGCCGACCATCACCGAACTCACGAATCAGGACAACGGCGCGGCCGGCCTGAATGCGTTGCTCGATCCGCAGCGCACGCGCACGGCGGAGATTGGCGTGCAGGGCGTGCTCTGGTCGCGGCTGCGCGCCGACGTGGCGCTGTTTCGTGCCAGCGTACGCGATGAACTGGTGCCGTTCGACGTACCCAATCAGCCGGGACGGCGTGCGTTCCGGAACGCCGGGCGCACCTCGCGCCAAGGCGTCGAAACCAATCTCACGGCGTCCACCTCGATGTTCGATGTCGGCGTGGCGCACACGTGGTCGCGTTTCGAGTTCGACACCTACCGCGTGGGCGCGGCGAACTACGACGGCAAGGTCATTCCCGGTATTCCGGCGCACCTGCTGCAGGCGTACATCACGGCCCGGCGCGCCGGCTGGTTCACCACCGTCGATGGGACAGCGTCCTCACGCGTGAGCGCCGACGATGCCAGCTCCGTGTACGCCGCGGGATACGCGGCGTTGAACGTGCGCGCGGGCTATACCGCACCGCGCGTGGGGCATGTACGACTCGAGCCGACGGTCGGGATCGAAAACATGTTCGATCGTCGCTACGCCGGCTCGGTGGTGATCAATGCGACGCGCTCACGGTATTTCGAACCGGGCCTGCCGCGCCGGCTCACCTTCGTGATGCGCATCCAGGCGGAGTAGCCTCGTCGCGCCGTGCCCCTGCATCACTGATACTGGATGTATAACGGTCTTGGTGTGAGTGCGAGCAGATCGCGCGGCGTCATCAGCGTGCTCCCCGAACGCCGGTCGTTCTTGTAGAACAGTTTGAATCCCGCGAACTGCACTGGCTCGGCGTACACATACGCCGCGTACGAGTCGCGCTTAAGGCTCGGCGGCCCCCAGCCGTCCATATGCATCACCACTTGCACGCGCGGATCGCGCTTGATCTTCGTGGCGTTGGTCAGCATCGGCTTGGTGAAGCGATGCACCACGAGAATCTTCGGCGGCAGCTTCTTATCGGTGACGAGCTTCGCGAGATAGTCGATCACCCAGTTCACGTCGGCGGCGTCGTAGCTCCCGATCTTCTTGCCGGGCTTGGTGCCGTCCTTCATCGAGAACTCGGGATCCATGCCGAAGTGCACGTCGGGGCGCGACAACCACGCCTCGAGGCGCGGCAGTTCTTCCTGAATCGTACTCAAGCCAACCTGCACGTCGAGAAACAGCAGCGCGTTTCGCTCCTTCGCCCACCCGTACACTTTCTCGGTGAGCGCGTCGCCGTGGCGCATGCGGTACTTGCCATCCTTGCCGGCGTCACCCTGCGCCACCGTCGTGATCAGGTGCAGCGCCGGCTGCACCCGGGTGGAGGGATCGGCTTTCGTCCAGGCCGCCACTTCGCGGTCGAGCATGGCGAGCATCTCGGGCTTCGGATATTCGCCCAGCACACCCATGCGTTTCGAAAACGGATTGCCGTAGTATGCGATGATACGCTTGGCGGGGAGCACGCTTCCTGGCAGCGGCGCGGGGCCGGGTACGGGCCATACCGGGACGGGCTTGCCCGCGAGGGCACGGGCCGCTGCCGAGGTGCCGGTGGCCGGATAGGCATACTTGGGGCCCGAGTCGGGCGTCTGCTTCGCCGGCGCGGGCGTCTTCTTTGTGCCCATCGACGTCGGCGCCGACTGCGCGCGTCCTGAGGTAGCCAGCGATAACGACATCACGGCCACCCCAGTAAGCGCCGCGAGTCGTCGAACAGAAGCGAGAGAGATCATCCCGATAATCTAGCCAGCGCGGGAACCGCACTCTGGATCGGATCGGTTGGGTTAGTGTTATGCCGCACGAATGATCCGCGCCGGTTTCTCATCCCACTCCTTCCCGCTGCTATGCATTCCACGACCACCGTTCCAGAGGATTTCGACGGCTTTCTCCTCGACTCCATCCCCGTGCACGACGGCATCTGGAGCCTCTACGGGATCGACGATGATCGCCCAATCGCGATGTGGAGTCGTCCGCATGCCGAGCGCTACGACCAGCGCTTACGTGAAGCGTCCGCGCGGGAGCAGATCGCCGAGTGGGCGCTGGGCGACGTAACGGCGAAAGGACTGCCGGCCTGTATCACGAAGGCTGAAGAAACCCTCGCCTCGGCGCGCGCTGAACGCGCGCTTTGGGCTGAGCGGGTACGCGTGATTCAGTCGTACAAGCCGGAGTAGCGACTGGGACGAAATTGGTGAGAAAGATGCCGCGCGGATATCGCGCGGCATTTTTGTCACCTGTGTGAAGTATTCCATCTTGCGGGACGACACTCTCCAGTGAGCACCTCGCCGACGGGGAGGCACCTCGGTGGGTCGATCTGATGCAGCGACCTGTCCGAGCACAAACTGGTACTGCGCCGCTGGCCCCACGCTGATGACCTCGAACGCCTTTCACGCGCTCGAACCCACGTCGTCCCTCCGTTCGCGCACGGAAGCGCTCGCGGCAACGGAACTGATGGACGCGCCAACGAGTGTCGTGCTCGACCGCCTCACACGCGCCGCCAGCCGCCTGCTGGGAGTTCCGGTCTCGCTCGTTTCGCTGGTTGACGACTACCGCCAGCTGTTTGCCGGCGTGACCGATCGCGAGAACGTGTTGCAAGGCGCACGCGAAACACTGTTGCGGGATTCGATCTGCCGTCACGTGGTCGAATCCTCGGCGCCATTGATCATACCTGACACGAGATGCAGCGACATTGCCCGGGCGATCAATACCGATCCGGGCTGGTGGGTCAAATCGTATGTCGGTGTGCCACTGGCGACGGCCGACGGCATTACGCTCGGGGCGCTCTGTGCGATCGATACGGTACCGCGCATCTGGAGTGAGGCGGAGATCGAGAGCCTCGGCGATCTGGCGTTCGCCGCCGCAGCAGAGTTGGACCTCCGCATTTCCCTGCACCAGCGCCGGTTGAGTGAGACACGGTTCCAGGCGTTCATGGATCACTCACCGGTGGTTGCCGTGCTGCTCGATCGGGACGGCATCCTCGAGTATGCGAACAACATGTTCGGGATCCATTTTGAGGTGTCGGTCCAGCAGGCCGTAGGCCGATCGATATCGACGATGTCGGATCCGCTTGCGCAAGCGATCGCCGCGCAGTGCGCGCTTGTCCTGCGGCGCGGGCAATGTGCCGAGCGTACGGAGACCCTCACGACACCGGACGGTGACGAACGGCAATGGCTGTTGTACACCTTTCCCGTGAACACCAACACTGGACAGGGCGCCGTGGGAACGGTGGCGCTCGATCTCACGCAGCGGCGCATGCTCGAGCGTCAGCTACAGCAGTCGCAGAAGCTCGAAGCGATCGGACAGCTCGCATCGGGAATCGCACACGAGATCAATACGCCGTCGCAATACGTGTCCGACAATGTGCAGTTCCTGCAGCAGGTGTTCAACGAAATTCGGTGGGTACTCGACGATGCGCGCGATGGACTGGATCGATCGACGATCGAGCGCTCCGGCGCCGGCGAGCGCCGCAACGAGATGACGCCCGAAACGGCAGCGTACCTTGCCGACGAAGTTCCACGCGCATTCGAACAGACGATCGAGGGCATGCAACGCATCGCCGGCATCGTCCACAGCATCAAAGCCTTCTCGCATCCGGGCGGCGCCGACGCTGAGGACGCGGACATCAACGCGGCGCTGGCAAATACACTCGTGGTGGCGAGGAATGAATGGAAGTTCGTCGCCGTCCTGGAGACGAACTACGATCCGACGTTACCCCCGGTTCGCTGCTTTCCCGGCGAGCTGAATCAGGTTTTCCTGAACATCATCGTGAATGCGGCCCAGGCGATGGCGGCGTCGCTGCGCCAAGGCACGTTGCGCGTGACGACGCGCGCCGACGGGGAACAGGTCCATATCATCATCTCCGATACCGGTACCGGAATTCCGGAGCGAATCCGGGACAAGATCTTCAATCCGTTCTTCACCACGAAGCCGGTGGGCACCGGTACCGGTCAGGGTCTTGCGATCTCGCATACAGTGGTGGTGGAGAAGCATGGTGGTCAGCTCACGTGTGACTCAGTCGAAGGGGTCGGGACCACCTTCACGATCACCTTGCCGATCAAGGGCTGTTTCGACGTGGCGCGTCAGGATGTACGACGCCTGAGCGAGGACGCCGCGTGATCAGCCAGCTTTTCGGGCCTACGACGTCGGCGCCGCTTCAGGTGCTGATCGTTGATGACGAACTCCGCGTGCTCGATGGGATGCGTCGTGCCTTGTACCGGGTCCGCGATCGCTGGGAGATTGACACGGCCAGCGGCGGTGAAGACGCGTTGCGCAAGCTCTCCGAGAAGCCGGCCGATATCGTGATCACTGACTTGCGCATGCCGGGAATGGACGGCATCAGCCTGCTCGAGACCGTCGCGCAGTCGTGGCCGGCCACCGTGCGCATGATCCTGTCTGGGCAAGAGGATGCCGCCACGGGCACGCGCGCAACCCAGGTTGCGCATCAGTACTTGTCGAAGCCAAGCGATGCGGAGGCGGTCATTGCCGCGTTGGGCCGAGCGACGAGCGCGGTCCGTCTGTTGCGCGATCCCGCCATGCGCGCGATGGCGGGATGTCTCTCTTCGCTTCCGACGACACCGAAAGTTCTCCTGAAGATCCAGGAGCTGACGGTCAATGACGGCGCGGCATTCGGTGATCTGGCGACATTGATCGCCGGCGACGCGGCGCTCACCGCCAAGCTGCTGCAACTGGTGAATTCAGCGTACTTCGGCGTGGCCCGCGCCGTCACCAAAGTTGAGCAAGCGATCAACGTGATCGGCTTTCAACTCCTGCGTGCACTCATCATCTCGCAGGAAATCACGCACGCCTTTCCCTGCTCGTGGCCGTCGTGGTCGGCGGAGAAGGAGCAACAACATGCGATGCTGGTCGGTACGGTGGCCCAGGCCATGGGCGACTCGCAGGCCGATCGCTGCGACTTGTTCACGGCGGGAGTGCTGCACGATGTCGGCATGCTGGTCTTGGCCAGCCGTGCGCCGACCATGCTGATGACCGCGATGCTTCACGCGGAGCGAAGCGGTGACGCGTTTCACGTGGCCGAGGCCGAACTTCACGGTGTGACGCACGCGGACGTCGGTGCCTACCTGCTCGGACTTTGGGGGTTGCCGTGGTCTCTGGTGGAAGCCGTGGGCATGCACCACTCGCCAGACGCGTGGCGCAGCGCATCGACCACGATTCCGGCGAAAGTCGCATTTGCCGAGCAGCTCGTCAACGCGGTGCACAAGCCCGACGGCATAGCCCAGGCTTCGGCTGAAATGCTGGAGAGTGAACTGTTTGTGATCCTGGGTGACGTTCCCACGCGCGAGCGACTCCTGAGCCGCGCGGTAACGGCGTTGCAGAAAGGAGGCAGTCGTGACTGAGTCGGGGCGAGTGCTGTCCTCCGTGCCGCGTGTCCCGCTCCCGCGGTTGCTGTGCATCGACGACGAATCGCAGATTCTCGATGGGTTGCGACGTCTGCTGCGCGACCGATTCGACGTCGCTGTGGCAGTCGGTGGTCAAGCCGGTATCGACCGACTGCGCAGCGACGAGGCATTCGCTGTGGTCATGACCGACATGCGCATGCCCGATGTGGACGGCGTGGCGGTGCTGCGCGCGGCGCGCGAACTGCGCCCCGAGACCACGAGGGTGTTGCTGACGGGTCAGGCCGATCTCTCGGCAGCAGTGGCGGCGGTAAACGACGGAAATGTGTTTCGCTTTTTGCTCAAACCGTGTCCTCGCGATCAGTTGCGGGCGGCCCTGGATGATGCGGTGGAGCAGCATCGGCTCCTGCGCGTCGAGCGCGAACTGCTCTCCGGTACGCTTAAGGGAGCCATCAAGCTGTGCCTGGATATTCTGGCGCTAGTGCATCCGGAAGCGCTGAGTCGCGGCGCGCGTGTGCGACGCGTGGCCAGTATGCTGGCGGCAAAAGTGGATGGCGTGGAGGAGTGGACTGTCGAGGTGGCCGCGCTGCTCTCCGATCTGGGGGCGATTACGCTTCCCTCGGCCGTACTCACCAAGCTGCACGCTGGCGCGATGCTCACGCTTGGCGAGCGCCAACAGATCGATCGCTTGCCCGTGGTTGCGGCGAATCTGGTAGCCGCGATACCGCGTTTGGAACCCGTCCGTGATATCCTGCGCTTTCAGCGCACGCACTACGACGGATCACATAGTCCGGAACGCGGGATCGCCGGTGCAAGGATCCCGGTTGGCGCACGCATTCTCCACTTGGCTAATGACTACGACGCACTCGAATCGCGCGATGTCTCGCTCAACGCGCGCTTTCGGGCCCTGCGCGCATCAGGCGGGCGATATGATCCGGTATTGCTCACGATGCTGCGCGATTTGGTGGAGGAAGCGGCCGCACCAACGTCGGCGGCGAGTGCTGCCGGCTCACTGATGCGACTCGGCTCCGTTTCCGTCGGCCTGATCTTCGCCGAAGACATCGTCGCGCCCAACGGGATCGTGTTGATCGGGCGCGGCCAGGAAGTCACGGCGCCGCTCTTGGATCGGATCGGTCTCTTCCCCGGTAGCGTGCGCGAGCGCCTTGTGCGCGTGCTCCCGCCAGCGCGCGTAACCGCCGTCAGCGCACCCGCCGTCAACGCACCCGCCGTCAACGCACCCGCAGGATGAACGGTAGCCGCGCGTATACGCCGCGCGGGTCGTTGTAGCGCAGGAGCACGTCCAGCTCACGCGTGATGTCCCTTGCCAGTGCGCTGGCCGGGCCGCGTCCCGTCAGCAATGCGTTGGCACCTGCCGGCGAGGCAGCACGGATCGCCGCTGCCACCGGCGTCGGGTTGCGGTCCAGCATATCCGTTAGCTTCTCGGTCGCGCTCTTCACGCGCGGGTACTCACGCACATCGTAGTCGCCGGTGATTTTGGCCAGCGTGGCGGCACTTTTGAGCGCAGCATCGAGCCCTCCGATCGAATCCACGAGGCCGATGCGCATCGCGTCTTCGCCCGACCACACACGTCCTTCGGCAATCGCCCGCACCGAATCGGACGAAAGTCTGCGCGCCGTTGACACGCGCGTGATGAAGGCCTCGTACACGGCATCCGTGCCACGCTGCAGCACCGCGAGTTCGGCCTCGGACCGCGGACGCGCGAGGGAGAACAGATCGGCGTAGCGTCCCGTTTTTACGGTGTCGAAGGTCACGCCATTGCGATTGGCCAGCGCCTTGATATTCGGCACGAGTGAGAACACGCCGATCGAGCCGGTGATCGTGTTTGGCTGTGCGAACACACGGGCTGCCGCCGTGCTGATCCAGTAGCCACCGCTCGCCGCCACCGTGCCCATCGACACCACGATCGGCTTCTGTTTGCGAATGAGCGTGAGTTCGCGCTGGATCTGCTCCGAGGCAATCGCACTGCCGCCCGGGCTGTTCACGCGCAACACCACGGCCTTCACCTTGGCGTCGTTGCGCACGCGACGCAGTTCGCGTGACAGCGAAGCCCCACCGATCGTGCCATCACCACCCTCGCCATCCACGATGTCGCCTTCAGCGTAGACAATGGCAATGGTTTGACTCGCGCTGAAACTGCGATCCTTCGCCACCGCGAGCGGCGCGTAGTTACCCAGCGTGATCTGCGGCAGCGTGGGCCGATCGAGCAGGGTGGCCATCTCGGCCGCGCGGATGCTGTCCTTGGCGCTCTGCTTGCCCCCGTCGGCCGAGCGCGCCGCCGAGGCGAGCTTCTGCAAATCGTCGAGGACATCGTCGAAGTAGGCGACACGATCAACCAGCTTGGCGGCCTTGGCGTCAGCCGGCAGAATGATGCCCTGCGTGTCCACGATGGTCTGCAACGCAATCGTGTCGATACCACGACTCTGTGCCACTCCGCGTTTCACTTCGCTCCACAAGTCGCCCAGATACGATTCGGTCTGCAGGCGATTCTCCGGACTCATGTCTGTGCGCGTGAACGGCTCGACCGCGGCCTTGAAGCGACCCACGCGACTCACCTGCATGCCGATGCCGTACTTCTCGAACATGCCGGTGAAGAACACCTGCTCCGAAGCGAGACCGGGCAGGAGCAACGAGCCGAACGGATCGAGAGTGACCACGCTGGCGGCCGACGCCAGGTAGTAGTCACGCGTATCCGGATTCACGAGATAGGCGTGCACCGGCTTCTTCGACTGCCGGAAGCTGGCGATCGCCGCGCGCAGCTCGCGCAGCGCCGCAAAACCCGAGGCATAGCCGTCGGCGGAGATGGATCCACGCAACAGGATGCCGCTGATGCGATCGTCGTCGGCGGCGGCTTTGAGGGCGATCGTCGCGGCGCGCAGTGGAATGGCGTCACCGCGTCCGGCCGAGAGCGCGTCATCGAGGAATGACTCCGCCTTTGCTTCGGCGGGGCGGTCGGAGAACGCGCGATCCAGATCGATCACGAGCACCGAGCCATCGGCGACCTTCACCGGATCCTTCGAGCCGGCAGAGGCCGCGATGCCGACGATCAGCAAGATGCCACCCACCACGCAGATCGCGATCGTGAGCAGGTTGGCGGCGATGGCGGTCAGAAACTGCTTCATCATTGTCCGGACTCGAGAGGTATCGGCGAGCGTGGCCTGTAGCTCCTACGTTCGCAGCGTCGAAAAAGCTCCAGAAGGGTATACCGACGAGTCGGTGCATTCAAAACATGACGGTCGCGTCGCAATTGGGGCTTGCCGGCGTCCGGATTCCATCACAGCTTCCAAGGGAGCAAGTCACCCCCGCTGTTATCCCGCCCGGAGGACGCCCGTCCATGCCCGCCTACAAGGCTCCACTCGACGATATTCGCTTTCTGCTGCATGACGTGCACGATGTCGCGCAGTTGGCCGCGCTCCCTGGGTTTGAGGACGCGACGCCCGACATGATCGACGCCGTGCTCGTTGAAGGCGCCAAGATCTGCGAGGAGGTGCTCTTCCCCATCAACCAGAGCGGCGACACGGAAGGGGTGAAGTACGAGAACGGCGAGGTGCGCACGCCGAGCGGCTTCAAGGAGGCGTACACGCAGTATGCGGCCGGTGGCTGGACCGGTGTGGCGGCCGACGCGAAGTACGGTGGACAGGGGCTTCCTGAGTCGGTGCGCTTCGTGATGGAGGAGATGCTCTGCTCCTCGAACCTCTCGTTCAGCATGTATCCCGGACTCACGCATGGGGCGGTGAGCGCGCTGCTCAGCCACGGCTCGGACGAGCTCAAGGATCGCTTCCTCCCCAAACTGATCGACGGCACGTGGGGCGGCACGATGTGCCTCACCGAAGCGCATAGCGGCACCGACCTCGGCATCATCAGCACGAAGGCGATTCCGGCCGGCGACGGCGCCTACAAGATTACCGGCAGCAAGATCTTCATCTCGGCCGGCGATCACGACCTCACGGAAAACATCGTGCACCTGGTGCTCGCCAAACTGCCCGACGCACCTGGCGGCACGAAGGGGATTTCGCTGTTCCTGGTGCCCAAGTATCTGCCCAAGGAAGACGGCACGCCCGGCACGCGGAATGGTGTCACGGTGGGCTCCATCGAACACAAGATGGGCATCAAGGCCTCGGCCACGTGCGTGCTCAACTTCGAGGACGCCACCGGCTGGATGGTGGGCGAGCCGCACAAGGGCATGCGGGCGATGTTCGTGATGATGAACGGCGCGCGCCTGGCGGTGGGCCTGCAGGGATTGGGACTCTCCGAAGTCGCGTATCAGAACGCGCTCTCGTACGCGAAAGACCGCCTGCAGGGCCGCTCGCTCACGGGCCCCAAGAATCCCTCAGGGCCGGCCGATTCGATCCTCGTGCATCCCGATGTGCGCAAAGGCTTGCTGCGCATCAAGGCGTTCAACGAAGGCATGCGGTCGCTGGCGTATTGGGTGGGCATTCGCATCGATCTCGAGCACCGTCACGCCGATGCGGCGGTGCGGGAAGCAGCCGAAGATCTGGTGGCGCTGATGACCCCAGTCATCAAGGCCTTCCTCACCGACAAGGGCTTCGACAACACGAACATCGCGTTGCAGACGCTCGGCGGGCACGGCTACATCAAGGAGTACGGCATCGAGCAGTACGTGCGTGATGCGCGTATTGCGCAGATCTACGAGGGCACGAACGCGGTGCAGGCGCTCGACTTGGTGGGTCGCAAGCTCCCAATGGAAGGCGGGCGCTTGGTGCGTCGCTTCTTCGAACTGGTGAAGGGCGACGTGGACGCGGCGGCGCAGGTAGACGGGCTCGAGGAGTTCGCGAAGGCGCTCGGCGGATCGCTCTATCAGCTCCAGAAGGCGACGATGCTGCTGGCCGAGAAGGGCTTTGCAAATCCTGATGAAGTGGGTGCGGCCGCTACGGAGTATCTGCACCTCATGGGATACGTCGCGGTGGGCTGGCAGTGGCTCCGCATGGCGACCGTGGCGCAGCAGCAGCTGGCGGCCGGGAAGGGAGACAAGCGGTTCCTCGAGGCCAAGCTGAAAACGGCACGGTTCTACTTCGGTCGACTTTTACCGGAAGCGGCGACGCTGCTGGCGGCGATTCAGGCGGGTTCAGCGCCGATCATGGCGTTCGCCGACGACGAGTTCTGAGCGGGCGCTGTGCGTAATGCGTGTGCCCGCCGTGTAACGGTGCCACGGCGGGTACTCAACTCCTGGGTGGGACGTGCCGATAGTTAAGGCAACCTCACACCCACTTCATGTTCTTCAAGAAGCTCGTGTCTGAGCCCCGCCCCTCGATCGAACGAAGCAGTTCGAACGGCGCGTCCGGCTCCCCAACCCTGCAAGCGATCTCCGGCAGCTCCAGCACGGAGGTCTCCGTCTCGCCCGCGTCCCCGAGCAGCGAGGCCGGTCTCGGTCTGGTGCTCGATGCCCTTGGGGGCGTCCTGACCGCGCTGTCTCGCTATCCGATCGATCTCCCGGATCGACCCGCGGAGAAGAGCGCGGAAGAAATCGCGCGATGGCAACGTCACGCGACGATGGGATATCCCTTGGAAGAAGGGGCGGGCACGCTTGGCGTGACAGATCGCGATTGGGGCGGCGTGGTCCGTGCGGTGACCGAGCAGCGCCGGGAAGAGCACAAGTACATGGATTCGTCGATCACCGAACTCCGTGAGGCCCTCTGGGCCTGCGTCGAGACGGTGCACAACGCGGTGAAGATCGACCATTCGACCGACGCGTCGACGGAAACGCAGATGGACCGGGCGAAGAACGCCCTGAAGCGGTTGCAGACCGGGTCGATCAAACAGGAAGTGTTGGGTGCGGTGCTGTCGATCGAGGGTGCGCTACAGACGCGTCGTGATCAGCAGCAGGAGCAGTACGTGTCGCTCGCCACGAAGCTCGACCGCATGGGCAAGCAGCTCGAGGAGGCGCGCAAGGAGAGCACGACCGATCCGCTCACCGGCATCGGCAACCGCAAGCTGTTCGACATGATGGGACCGCGCGCGGTGCAGATGTATGCCCTGGGCCGTCAGCCGGTGGTGCTGCTCATGATCGACCTCGACAAGCTCAAGCTCGTGAACGACATGTACGGGCATCAAGCCGGTGACGCCGCGATCGCGAATCTGGGCGGTGCGTTGGCGAGGGTGTTCCTTCGTCAGAGCGACGTGCTCTGCCGGTACGGCGGCGACGAGTTCGCCGCGATTCTACACAACACCGACTGGAAGATGGCGCAGACCTTGGCGCGTCGACTGCAGGAGCAGGTGGCGGCCATGCCGGCACCGCACCCGGCCATGGAGTTCTCGATTGGCGCGTCGGTGGGCGTGGCCCAGCTGGAAGCGCACGAAGAGGTGGATGAATGGATTGCGCGTGCCGACAAGGCTTTGTACAAGGCCAAGCAGAATGGTCGGGACCGGGTGTGTGTGGCGGAAAGCCTCTTGCTCAAAACGGCCTGATTGGGCCGGTTGAGCGGGAGGTAATGCAACGCGGGCCCGGTCGATTGACCGGGCCCGCGTTGGTTTTGGTGGTTCGTGAAGGACCTTGTCGAAGGTGTTGTTGTCGGTGTAGGTGCCCCATAGTGTTTTTCGATGGTGAGGAGCAGAAGAACGCGGGAGAACGCAAGGTTGAGAATGCAACGCGCAGCCTGCGGTGCGTCTTGAACGGTATATTGGATGGCTCGGTCTGCTGTGGTAGAACCGCACGTATTGTTGCTCTTGCGCTACAGCTTTGCTGAGGCGCTGTGAACATCAAAGTTCTCGCAATCTTTGAGGAATTCGTAAAACGTTGCAGCGTATGCGCTTGCTGACGCAGCGTGGCTTCTTTCAGGTCGCGCCTGTTCGTCTGCCGCGCGGCACGCGAATTGAAACGCTTTAAGACATTGAATACCGTTGTGCTCACTCCCAAGCCTCGAAACCAATGTTCAAGAAACTTGTAGTAGCGGCCGTGGTTGCCTTTGCCTTGCCGACGATGGCGCAGGCTCAGGTCATCTTCCCCGGGGACCTGAACAGTCCCCTAGCAGCGACGCCGTGCAAGCTGGACATTTTCGTGAGCTTCACGGCTGCGAAGTGTGCGGGCTTCTACGACAAGAACGCCATAGACTTCGACACCGGCGACAATCCGACTTCTCAGGCGCAGAATGCGCTCGGGAAGCTTGGGAGTTCCTCTTCGTCCACGGTGCTCAAAGTCGGGAGCTGGAACGGTACCTCGTCGTTCGGGAATACCATGAAAGGTTGGACCGTGGTCGGTATGCACTGGGGCAACTATTTCGACGATGTGAACAACCAGTCGGGAAACGGCAACGTGTCCGCATTCTTTCTCTTCGATTTTGGCAGTACGGGCACCAATAGCCTAGCCCTCAAGACCGATTATAAGAACGGCATTTCTAACTTCGCTATTCTGACGACGCAGTCCTGCAAGACTGGTGAGTCGTGCGGCGCGCTGATCACTTCCGTCCCCGAGCCGTCCACCTACGCCCTCATGGCGTCGGGCCTGCTCGGCATCTTCGGCTTCGCCCGTCGTCGCCGCAACAACGCCTGAGCTCTCGACTAGCTACACTAGCTTCACACACCACCGCCTCGGCCAGTCGTCGAGGCGGTGGTTTTTTGCGCGTTACTCAGGTTTGCAAGCGTGGCCGGCTACAGCCCACAGCCCAAATCCCCCGCCGTTCATTACTAGCGCCCCTAATTCCTAGCGCTGTTGATTCCTAGCGCCGTTAGCCGTTTCTCCCCGCGCCCGCTGCTCTCAACGCATTCAAAATCACCGCCACATCAATCGCTTCTTGAATGAGCGCCCCCGCGATCGGCGTCAGCATCCCCGCCGCCGCAAACCCCATTCCCACCAAGCTCAGCCCCAGCCCCACGAAGATCGACTGCTTCGCGATCATCAATGACCGCCGCCCGATCCGCACCGCTTCCGGTACCCTCCGCGGATCATCAATGAGCAGCACTACATCGGCCGCTTCCGCCACCACCCCACCGCCGTGTCCCGCCAGCGCGATCCCTACCGTCGCCGTGGTCAACGAGGGCGCGTCGTTCGTACCGTCGCCTACCATGACCACCCGACGACCGCGCGCCTCCAACGCCGCCACGCGCGCCACCTTGGCCTCGGCCGTGAGATCGCCCTCGAACTGCGTGATCCCCACTTCGCGCGCGATCTTCGCCACGTTCTCGGTCGTGTCGCCCGAGAGCAGATACGCGTCGCTGATCCCGAGCGCCGCCAGCTCGGCGAACATCGGCGCGAGTTCTTCCCGCAGTTCGTCGGCAAACTCGATACGCGCCACCGACGGCACCTGACCGTTCGGCACGCCGCCGTGGCTGTCATCGGTCGCCACATACGCGCGCAGCCCCGATGCGCCGACTTCCAAGGCCGAGAGTCGTGCGGCCATCGACGGCACCCGCTCGCGCACGAAGTCGGGTGACCCCACCGCCACGTAACGACCGTTCACCATACCCGTTACACCGCGGCCGGCGGTTTCCACCAGCTCGGTCGCGATCCGCATCGTCGCCCCCCGTGACTCGGCCTCGGCCACAATGACGCGGGCCAGCAAATGTCCCGAGCCTTGTTCGACCGCCGCCGCGATCTCCAACATCGACTCCACCGAGACGCCGTCGTCGGTGACCACCTGATGCACGCGCGGTTTGCCAACGGTGAGCGTGCCGGTCTTGTCGAAGACCGCCGAGTTCACCGAGGCCAGCGCTTCGAGGGCGCCACCGTTGCGCACGATGATCGAGCGACGCGCCGCGCGATTGATGCCACCAATGATCGCCACCGGTGCCGCGAGTATCAGCGGGCAGGGAGTCGCCACCACGAGCACCGCCAGCACCCGGGTCCAATCATGCGACACGAACCACGCCATGGCGCACGCCGCGAGCGCGAGTGGCGTGAACCACACCGCCCATTTGTCGGCCGTACGCTGTAACGGACTCTTGGACGCCTGCGCGGTGCGTACCAGATCCACGATCCTGGCGTACTGACTGTCCTGCGACGTGCGCACCGCGCGCAGCGACAGCGCCCCTTCCTGATTCACACTGCCCGAGAGCAGTGCCGTGCCGGCGGCAGCGCGCACGGGAATCGGTTCGCCGGTGAGTCGAGACGTGTCGACGTGGGAGGACCCGCTGACCACCGTGCCGTCGCAGGGGACCAGTTCGCCAGGACGCACGAGCAGGTCGTCGCCCGGCTTGATCTCGATGGCCTCGATGTCGTGGACCTGTCCCTTCACCACCCGGTGCGCCGTTCGCGGCGCATCGGCCTCGAGCGATGCGACGGCGCTCGACGCACGCGCCACCGCATACGCATCGAGCGCTTCCCCGCCGGTTTGCATGAGCACCACCACCAGACCAGCTAACGGTTGCCCCAGCAGGATTGAGCCGGCGATCGCCAGCATCGCCACCACGTCGGCGGCGAACTCTCCGCGCAGCAACCCGGCAAAGGTCCGCCACGCCACGGGAATCCCCGTGAGTAGGAGACCCGCGAACCAGACACGGTTCCGCCACGGATCGGCGCTCGCCACCACTGGCGTCAGCGTCCCTGCGACAAGGAAGACCAGCGCCGCCGCCGGTAATCGAGGAATCGAGGTCCAGCGCATCAGCAGGTTTGCGTGAAGGAGTCGAACGACAGATGGTGCGACAACCTAAACCGGACGGAATCGGCCCGATGCTGGAAAGTTACCGGTCCGCGAGGCTATTCTCGTGGTATGACTGACACGCATTCGCATGCAGCGCTCGCGGCAATTGTTGACATCGCCGCCGACGCCATTATCGCGCTCGATGACAATTTCCGCATCGTGCGCTTCAACAAGGGTGCGGAGCATATCTTCGGTTGGACGGAAGACGAGATGCTCGGGCAGCGACTGGACCGGCTGCTCCCCATGGCGGCTCGCGCGGTGCACCGTGGGCATATCCGAGGCTTTGCGGAGGGAGGCACAGAATCCCGACGTATGGCGGAGCGGCGGGAAATCGCCGGACTTCGCCGAGATGGCGAGCAGTTTCCGGCGGAAGCGTCGATCGCGCGCGTGACCATAGAAGGCGAGCGCACCTTCATGGTGACCCTGCGCGACGTCAGCGATCGCCGAAAGAACGAAGAACGCCAGAAGCTGCTGGCGACGGCGGGATGGGTGCTCGCCGCATCGCTCGACGTGGAGTCCACGATGGCGACGATTGCCGAACTACCCGTGCCGCTGCTGGGCGACTGGAGTCTGCTCGAGTTGCTTGCCGCCGACGGACAGATCCGGCGCGCGGCGGCCACGCACATGGATCCGAGGCGGCATGACGAGTCGTCTGCGCTCGTGTCTCGCGTGTACGAAACACTGGATGCGAATCTTCCCGCTGCCAGCGCCGGACGTGTGGCCCACGAGACAGAAGCGCAGCGCATTACCGATATCGCGTCGTGGTTGTCGGCGAATTTTCACGACAAAGTCACCCGTGAGCACGCGCAATCGCTTGGTGCCAGTGCGGTATTGATCGTGCCGTTGCGCGCCGGTGGACGGGCGATCGGCGCGTTACATCTCGTACGTACGAGGCCTGGTGCGTCGCACAACATGGACGAAGTCCTCGTGGCCGACCAGTTTGCCGGCCTCGCCGCGCTCGCGCTCGAGAACGCGCGGCTGTACCAGGAATCCCGACGCGCCGTTCGAGAGCGCGATGACATGCTGGCCATCGTATCACACGACCTGCGCAACCCGGTCAATGCAATCGTGATGTTGACCGGTGCGGTGCTTGGCCGGGAGCCAGGCGACGAGCGGCCGCTGATGGAGCGTGAGGATATCGAGGCGATTCGCGGTGCCGCCCGTCAAGCCGATGGATTGATTCAGGATCTGCAGGACGTCTCACGCATTGCCAACGCACGACTTCGGGTCGATCGCCGACCCGTCTTGCTCTCGGAACTGGTGAAGGAATCGGCCGACATGTTCGAGCCGGTCATGGAGGACGCCGTGCTGCGTTTCGTGCGTCACATCGACGAAACCCTCCCGCCGATTCAGGCCGACCGTCATCGCCTGGAACAGGTGTTGTCCAACCTGCTTGGCAACGCCGTTCGGTTCACGCCGCACGGTGGAGAGATCGTGCTCACCGCCGAACGTCATGACCACTGCGTGCGGATTCGCGTGCGCGACACCGGTCCCGGCGTGTCAGCCGATGACGTGCCGCGACTGTTCGAACGTCACTGGCAGGCGCCGCGCCTGCTGCGCGCGGGGTCGGGACTGGGATTGTTCATCGCGAAGGGCATCGTCGAGGCGCACGGAGGCGAAATCGGCGTCGACAGCGAAGTGGGCAAGGGCAGCGAGTTCTGGTTCACGGTGCCGCTGTAACACGCCGCCCGAACGAAACAGGATCCGTCTTAGTGCTTGGCTTCGGCCGCGGGAGCAGCAGCGGCACCTTCGACCGCCGGAGCAGCCTCGTGGGTCGCAGCGGTGCTGTGCTTCGCATTGTCTTCCGCGTGATACACCTGGAAGTTCATCGGGTCGCGCGGATGCCGATACGTATTCTTGTGGATCGTGTAGGCCGTAAACAGCAGCCCCAACGTGGCCACCGTGGTCACGGCAGCAGCAGCCCAGCCCTGCTTGTTCGGATCGTACGCGACACTCATGAAGACACCCCGACGGGAAAGCGCAAACGGCGAAGAAGAACACTTCAGCGAGCGGAAGCTATACAGGGCCGCGTCATTCTTCCACCCTTGGCCCAGTATCATGCGCGTTGTCGATCAAACGGGCCGGAATGATCGCGGTACTGCCGTAACGGTCGCGGATCCGGTCGAGTGCCAGGGTGAGGGCCCGGTCCTTGGCGTTTTCGACCGGTTCCCCCTCCGCCGCAGGGGCGGGCGGGGCGGCGAAAAAGCCGAGCTGCACCGCCGGACCGGTGGACGTGGCCTCATCGTCGAAGTGTGACAGCCCGATCCCGAGCAGACGCACCCCGACCCGCCGTTTGCCCCGGAGCGCGCGGTAGAGCACGCGCGCGGCCTTGATCACCGACTTCTCGGATTCGATCGGCTGGGCCAGGGTACGCTGCGCCGACCGCGTCTTGAAGTCGGCGTCCTTGAGCTTCACCGTCACGGTTCTGGCCCGGAGCCCTTGTCGTCGCAGGTCGGTGCTCACGCGCACGGCCAGCCTAAGCAGTTCGCGTTCGAGGAGGTCGTCATCGTGCAGATCGCGCCCGAACGTCTCCTCGCGACTCACCTGCTTTTGCACCTCGCGCGGCGTCACGATGCTGTCATCGATGCCCCGCACACGCCCGTGCAGCCAGGCACCGGCGCGCTCGCCAAGGCGGGACTGCAGGTCGGTCACACTCCACTGCTGCGCGTCGGCGATGGTCTCGAGGCCCATGCGCTCCAGCGTCGCCGAGAAGCGCGGGCCGACCATCGGTAGGTCGGCCAGCCGGAACGGCGCCAGAAACGCCGCTTCCTGACCGGGCGTCACGCAGCGCACGCCGGTGGCGCCGCTGCCGGGCTTCGGCTTGGCCAGTTCAACGGCCATCTTGGCGACGAGTCGCGAGGTCCCGCCGCCGATCGAGACCGTGAGGCCGGTGGCGGCGAAGACCGCGTCCCGAATGCGATGCGCGGTGGCCTCGAGCGACTCGTGACCATAGAGCGCCTCGGTGCCGCCCATGTCGCAATACCACTCGTCGATGCTCGACGCTTGGACGATCGGAGCAAAGGTGGCGAGCACCTGCTGAATCTCCTTGCTGCGCGCGCTGCAGGCGCCACGGGGCACCGGCACGCAGGTGGCCTGAGGACACAACTTCAGGGCACGCGAGATCGGCATCGCCGATCGCACACCGTACGCGCGGCACTCGTAGGAGGCACTGCACACCACGCCGCGCGAGCCTGGGCGCCCGCCCACAATCAGTAACGTCGCCTTGCCGGCGCCGTCCGGATCCTCCTGGCGCGCCACGGCCACGAAGAACGCGTCGGCGTCGACCAGCAGAATGCGGCGTGGCGAAAGAGTGGTCATGTCGGGGGAAAGTGGTGGCCCTGACGCAAGCTAGCAGCAATCTTGAAGGATGACGCCCGCCATCCTGTTCGTGCGAAAAGCCAAGATCGCACACGACGTGCTCTCGTATGAGCACGACCCGGCCGCCGAGTCGTACGGGCGCGAAGCCGTGGATCTGCTGCGGCTCGAGCCCGCCACGGTGTTCAAGACGCTGGTGGCCGACGCCGAAGGCGTGGGACTGGTCTGCGCCGTGGTGCCGGTGCTGATGATGCTCGATCTCAAGGCGCTGGCCGCTGCCGTCGGCGCGCGCCGCGTCCGCATGGCCGACCCGGCCGCCGCCGAACGGGCCACCGGCTACGTGGTCGGTGGCATCAGTCCGTTGGGCCAAAAGAAGCAACTGCCAGTCGTGATCGACGCGAGTGCGCTCGCGTTCGATCGCGTGTACGTAAGCGCGGGCCGGCGCGGACTTGAACTCTCGTTGGCCCCGATGGACTTGGTGAAGCTGTCGCGTGGCCGCACGGGACCGATCGCGCGCGCGTAGTTTTTGCTGGGGTCAACAATCCACCTTACGAGGAAGACCATGCCGCATCGACGGAAATGGATTTGGGTGCTGGTGGCGTCACTCGCCGCGACGCCACTCCTGGCGCACGACATGTTCTGGCGTTTGTCCTCGTATTACGTAGCCCCAAAGACGGCGCTCACCATCCCGTTGCTCAATGGAACGTTCTCCAAGAGTGAGAACTCCATCGAGTGGGACCGTGTCGCGGATTTGAGCGTAGCGGAACCTGGCCAGCGTCGCTCGCTCGATAGCCTGTCCTGGAGTACGGCTGGCGACACGAGTCGATTGTCGTATACCACGCAGGCCACCGGCACCTACGTCGTTGGGCTCTCCACCAAATCGCGCGACTTCTCACTCGACGCGAAGGCCTTCAACGCCTATCTCGCGGACGACGGCATTCCGGATATTTTGGCCGCACGACGGCGCGACGGATCGCTGGAGAAATCCGCGAAAGAGCGCTACTCGAAGCACGTCAAAGCGATTTTCCAGGTGGGCAACGCTCGTACGTTGGGGTGGCAGGCCGCGTTCGGATATCCCGCCGAGCTCGTCCCGCTGGCAAACCCATACGAGGCGAAGGCGGGCACGACGCTGCGCTTGCGTTGTCTGGTCGACGGTAAACCCGTCGCCAACCAACTCGTCATCGTGGGCGGGCGCCGTGGACCGGCCGGAGATGTGCGCCTCCCACCGCGCAGCCTGCGAAGCGACGCAACAGGGGTGGTGACGGTTCCGCTCGCCGCAGCCGGGCGTTGGTACGTGAAGTTCATACATATGACGCCCGTGACCGATGGCGTGGTCGACTACGAATCGAAGTGGGCGACGCTCACCTTCGAAGTGCGCTGAGCAACCGTATGGCGCCCTCGTGGCGCGCGCTACACCGCGAGCTATACCGCTCGCGGTCGCGGTGGCCCTTCGGCCAGCTCATCGAGTGCCGGTCCACGGCCGCGGGCTTCCACCGGCCAGCGCGTCTCGACCGCGTGGCCACGCACCCCGATGATTTCGTCGAATAGGTGAACGACGATGCAGACGTGGTTGGGCACGACGCGAACCTGATCGCCGAGTCGCGGACGCCAGTCGGTCTTGGAGAGATCGAGGATGCCATGCTCTTCCGACATCCGTGACACCACGACCTCGGGATGATCGAGCAGTGCGCCATAGCCGTCTCCCTCGGCGCGCAGTGGCTCGCGGCCGAGTGCTTTCGTACCGGCATCGATCACTGCTTGTCCCTTCACCGCCACGCTCACCACCGTGGCGAGGACTGTGAGCGCGCAATCATCCCAGTCGCATGCGCCGATCATGGCGGTGGTACGATCGTTGTACACATACGTTCCTGGTCGAACTTCCGTCACGCCGGGTACTTCATGCATGCGCCAGGCAGCTGGCGTAGAGCCACCGCTGACAATGCGCGGCGGCAAACCCGCGGCCTCGAACGCCTGCACGTAGGTCGCGATGTTCACGCCGAGCTGAGCGAGGGCGGTACCCTGTTCGTCTACGGCCTCGCGGATGTGGCCGGGATAAAACAGCATGCCGGCGAAATTCAGCGCCGACGCACGATCGATGTGCCGCGCGATCGCGACTGCGCGTTCCGGCGATGACACACCGACGCGATGCATCCCGAGATCCGCTTCCACCAAGACGTCGAACTGTCGCTGCCCGAGTCTGGCGGCCACATTGAGGGCGTCGAGCGCGTTGGCGTCGTCAGCGGCAACGGTCACACGTACGTCCACTGGCAATCGCGCGAGCCGCTCGAGTCTCGCGGCCCCGACCGGCGGATAGGCCACCAGCAGATCCTCGCACACCTCCGCCATCACCTCAGCTTCCCGCAGCGTGGCGCAGGTCAGCCCGACAGCGCCCAGCCGTAGCTGGTCCGCGGCAATCCGTGGCGACTTGTGCGTCTTGACGTGCGGCCGCAGTCGAAGCCCGTGCAGGGTAGCGTACGCCGCCATTCGGTCCAGATTGAACGCGAGCCGATCCATGTCGACGATCGGTACCGGTGTCTCGAGCTGTTCGAGATACGTAGTCATCGCGCCCCCTTCTCTTCGAGACTGTAGAAAATGCCACACGCTGACGCACCGTCCGATCGCCCGTGGACTCCGGTCGTGCTGCCCAACCTGCCGGCCCCTGCGGGAGCCTACTCTCCGGGCGTGCGCACCGCAAATATGGGGAGTCTGTTGTTCGTGTCCGGCCAGACGCCGCGGGACCAGGCCACCGGGGACATCGTCGAAGGCGACGTTGAAGCACAGACCCGCCTCACGCTGGCAAACATGGAGCGTATTCTGATCGCCGGCGGCGCCACGCTGGCCAACGTGGTCAGCATCACGGTGTATCTGGCCGATGAGAACGATTGGGGCACGTTCGATCGCGTGTATCGCTCGGTGTTCTCGGCGCCGTACCCGGCCCGCGCCGTGGTCGGTGCATCGCTGCGCGGTATCCGCGTCGAGATCTCGGCGATCGCTGCCCTCTAGAACGTGGTGATGCCGCCGCCGCGGATCGTGGTGTACGCGATGAATCGGTCGTTCCGCGTGCAGTGTGTCGCGCTGCTGCGCGCGGCCGGGGCGGCGGTGCGTGTCGCCAGCAGGCAGGCGGAACTCGCCAAGGCCCTCGGCGAAGGGACGATCGCGGCGATCATCGTGGATGATGACCGCGACGCTGCCGTCGCGCGCGTGGTGACACGCGTGGTCGTGATGCAGCGAGCGCCCGGCGAATCGATCGAAGAGATCGTCGCGCGGGCGCTCGGTCCTGCAGACACTCTGGCGGATCAGCCGAGGTCGAGCGAGTAGCCCTCGCCGCGCACGGTCCGGATGTCGACGACGCTGCCGGACTCGCGCAGTCGCTTGCGGAGCTGCGCGACGTGCACGTCGACCACGTTCGAACCGGGATCGAACTGCAGGTGCCACACATGCTCGAGCAGCATCGGACGCGTAACCGTTTCACCAGCCCGCATCGCCAGGAACTCGAGCAGCGAATACTGACGCGCCGTCAGACTGACCGGCTTGTTGTGGCACTGCACTTCATGTGACACGCGATTAAGCGTGAGATCGCCGGCACTGACGCGCTCCATCGAGCGTGCGCCCCCGCGCCGAATCGCTGCCCGTACGCGGGCGGCCAGTACTTCGTTGGGAAACGGCTTTTGCAGGTAGTCATCGGCGCCCGCATCGAGCGCCCGAACGACATCTGCGGTCGTATCATGCGCCGTGGCGACCACGATGGGCGTGGTGCTTCCTTCGCGGCGAAGATCCTGCAGCACGGCGATCCCGTTGCGGTCGGGCAATTCGAGATCGAGGACGATCGCATCGTAGGCGGTCGAGAGCGCGAGTCGTCGTCCATCTTCGGCGACCGGAGCGATATCGACATCGTAACCATCGTCGATCAAGACCTGGCGCATCAGATCAGCGACGAGTCGATCGTCTTCGATGACCAGGATCCGCATTCGCGTGTCGGATTGAGTAGGAACCATGCGTCGGAGAGCCGTGGCGGGAGCGAACGTCGGTGGCCACGGGAGTCCGGGGAGGGCTGCCGCCACCGACGGCGAGGTGATCCCCTAACCGTTGTTCCGACATGTTAATGCGGTTTTGTCACAAATTTGGCAGGATGAATGGCAATTCATGAAGTTGGTCCAGCCGTGTAACGGTGCCGCAGGTCAGCTGTCGCCCTTCAATCGTCGAATTGCGCGTCGATCTCGCTTTCCCGGCTTGCTGTCACCGAAGGCAAAGGCCGTCGGCATCTGTCGGAGCTGTTCCTGCGCCGCCTCGCGCTTCCGCTTCCCATCGGCCATTTCCTCGTAGAGCCGCTGGGCGATCTCGGCGGAGCCCCGGCGTTCAGCGACGTCCTTCACGCGAAGCTGCCAGGCGAGAGGGCCCTGCTGCACGCGGATCTCATCGCCCAGCTGCACCAACTTGGCCCGCTTCGCGCGGTCTCCGTTGACGTCAACTTTGCCGCCGTCGATCGCTTCCGCTGCGAGCGCTCGCGTCTTGAAGAAGCGTGCCGCCCAAAGCCACTTGTCGAGCCGAACTTTGCCCGGTGGCGACTGCTCGTCGTCGTCGCGCATCGACTACTTCGACCCGTCGGCGCTGTCATCCTCTTCGTCGAAGACGATCACATCATCATCGACGTCGTCGTCGAGATCATCGACGTCGTCGCCGTGGTCCAATGCGTCGTCCGCGATATCGGTGTCGTCGAGCTCCGCCGACGACGTACCATCGGCCTGTGCGGACTGCGCCTCCGCCGATCGCACCTCCCGGATTCGGGTGGCGGCACCGGCGTATACCGAGCGAACAGCCGGATTCGATTGCTGCTCACTCGCGCGCCGTTCGAGCAGCGGCACCAGGGCCATGGTCGCATCGAGCTCTGCGTCGGCGTCCCCGCTACTGGCCATCGCCATCAGCATCGCGACGACGTCGTCGCAGGCATCAGCCATACGGCTCGAGGTCATCGCATCGGGACCCGGCACGTTCGTGCCGCGCGCCATGAGCGCGACGCGCTCGCGCAGCACCGCGGCATCGGTCTGGAAGCGATTGACGAGATATTCTCTGGCAGTCGTTGTCATCAGCTCAAGTCGTTGCGGGTAATGCCAAGTTCGTCGCGTGCGGTGCGCCACGACGCCAGCCACGCGTCCGCGACAACCGCCGGCGCAATTCCGATGCGACCGCAGCGTGACACGAAATCATCCCACCACCCCTGCTCGAGTGCGTCGATCACCTCGAGCAATTGCCCGAGCGGCTGCTGGCGGTCGATCATCGTGTCACGCAGCGCGTTCGGCAGCGCCAAGCGCTCCGCCAGAATTGGCGCCGACGCGCCGAGTGCGAATTCGAGCGTCGAGAGCAGGCCGGCAATCAGGCGCATGCGCGGATGTGGTGCGTTGTCGAGTGCGGAACCCACTCGCTCGCACGCACGCGCGCGACGCAGTGCGATGAATCCGAGTTCGGCATCTTGCGCGGCATCACCGATCAGTCGTGCGGCCACGGACACCAGGCGGTCCATGATGGCATCGCGACCGAGCATCGTGATCGCGTGCGTGACCGAACGTGGCCCGCGCACGCCGAGCGAGGCCGAGCCCATGGCGCGCAACAGCGATGCCGCCAAGTGGGGATCATCATGCACGAAGGTGTCGAACGACGAATCGGTGGGACGGCCATCGGCAAATGCCGCGAGCATCGTGATCGCGCGGATCACGCTCTCTTCTGTGGTCCGGTCCACCGGTACACCGGCGCCACGCGCCAACAAGCGCCCGCTGTATAGTGGCACGCCCGTTTGCAGCACGCGGTGGCGCGTCAGGCGGTCGTCGACGCCGCGCACGAGCGGCCGGAGACCCGCGTCGAGCAGCACCCGCACGCGACTCTCGAGGGCACTGGGCGGCGTGTGCGCCGCATCGAGTACGATCGTACTCCCCACCAACGACGGAGGAAGCGGGTCACCGTCGGGAAATCCTTGGAGCGCGAAGTGAAAGCCGGCGCCAAGCAACCGATCGACCGCGCGCCGCGTCGCGGGGTCGTCGAGCGACTCCGTTGCCAGGAGCCACACGGCATCGGCCGAGGCGAAGCGGGTAATCGCACCTTCGCGCACGATCGTGGACGTGATCGGCACCACGAGACTCCGACCGGCGAGACGCGTGAGCGCCCCCACCATGTCTACGAGTCGGCGGGCATCACCGTCTGGATCCGAACCACTGCGGCGCGGATCGGCCGGGCAGGTCGAAACCGCATACCCGATAACGCGGTCGCGACGATCACGAATCGGCATCAGCGAGGTCAGCATACGCGGCTCCGCTTCACGCGATCAGCGCGGCGCGCGCTCGGCGCGCGCCAGCACCGAGTTGAAGAATGCCGGCTCGCCGGTGACGTCGCGCTCCACATACGGCGCGAGCCATGCAGGGAGTGCCGGTTGGTCGTCAAGCCCCGAGAGCTCGACTTCGGCGAGCACGAGATCGCGATCGAGAAAGACGTCGATCTCCCACGCATATGCCTCATCGCGCACGACGTGCCGCTGCTTACGTACGCGCGCCGCCGCGGTGAGCGGCCACATCGCCTCGAACAACTCGCGGCTCGTACCCTCGTCGATTTCGACACGGGCCTGTGCGGGACCGAGTTTCACATTCCGCCAGCACACGACTGTTCCATCGGGATTGGTGGATCGACGCAATCGCTCGCGCAGCGCGGTCCCGGGCAGCCAGCCTTGCTCGATCAGTGTTGGCGATACGGCGGCGGCCACCGGTGGTACGCGAGTCAGGAGATACTTGCGTTCGATCTCGAGCGGCACGCCGGCCTCGGTTGCCGGTGCGCTGTCACGCCGCAGCTCGACGACGGCCAACTCGAGCGACTTCATCACGCTGTCGATCCGCGCGCACCAATCCAGCGTGAACGCTTCGTAGTGCGCGAGCGCAACCGCCCCCAAGGCGCGATGCAGCGCCGGGAGCTTGGCCTTGAGCGCCCGCTCCGCCAAGAGATCCGCGTCGCGCACGGCGCCGAGCAGGTCCTGCCCCCGCGTGGCGAGTTCGTACCAGGCGCCCAACGCCGGACGCGATTTGGCGAAGGGTGCGAGCATGGCGCGCTGCCGCTTGAGCCGGATGCGTACCCGATGCATCGCGTCGCGCGAGGCCACGCTGGTCACGCCCTCGAGATCACGCCGTAGTCGCACCGACGCCCGTTCAACGCGTGTGGCGAGATGGCGCGCGAACGGCGTGGGTGTCGCCGGCATGCCCACGCGATGCATGAGCAGGTACGTGGACAGGCGAGCCACCAGACGGTCCACGATCGGATCGAGATGCTTCTCGAACGCGCGCGTGACGTTGGCGGACGAGCGTGACGCGCGTCGGTCGAGGATGGCACGCAGACGGATGGCTTCGTCGCGCGCGACGGCGGGCAGCTGTTCCATTTCCGCGTCGAGCCACGAGCGTTGTACGTCGGCATCGCGCACGGCATTGGTCGCTTGCCCCAGTGCCCGAAGTGCACGCAGTGTGCGTCCGTCGACCGCGCCATCAAGCGCAGTCTCATGCTCTCGCAGCACCGCACGCAGCCGCCGTAGCGAGACGCGAGCGCGGTGCAACGTTTCGGCATCCGTCCCGAACGCGGTACCGGCCGTGGCCAGGGGAGCACCGGTCAACAGCGCCGCCTCGCCGGGCGGGAGCGCCTTGGGCGACCCGATGGCCGACGGCTGCCACCGCGCACGCGCCTCACAGAGCTGTTCGAGCCAGTGCAAGGCGACCACCCGCGCGCCTTCCTGCGCCGGCCGGCGAAGTACCTCCGGCAACAGGCGGCGCAGATCGGTCGCGGTCAGGAGAGCACCGTCAGCCATCGTTGTCATCGTGATCATCGTTCGCGTCGACGTGCACGTGGGCCGTGCCGTCGTCGTCGTAACTCACGGACACCAGCCACGGACGACAGCAGACCTGACAGTCTTCGACGTACTGCTGATGCGTCCCGGAGCCCGGGTCGAGTGTGATCTCGACCGGTTCGCCGCAGTACGGGCAGTGCACCTCCCCGACGAGATCGGCCACGCCGTCGCCGAGTGGAAACTCCTCGTCGTCGAGCGCGTCTTCGGCCTCATCGGGATCGCCGGCGTCATCCGGCAGGTCCCACTCTTCCCGATTACCCATGTTGGCACAGTGTAAGCATGCGCGTAATCAAACGTGGCTGCCGCCCCTGTCCACCTCTGGCGTGTTAGTTCTGCTTCAACAGCAGCGTCCGGTCGCCGGTGGCTACCGCAAGGGCAGCACGGGCGCCCGCCACCTTGGCCTCCACCGCCGCGAGCTTCACGGCCTCGTCGAGCACCAAGCGCTCGCGCAGGTTCAGAATGAGGAGCGTGCCCTCGCCATTCTCGTAGCGCACCTGCTCGGCATCGCGCAGTAACCTCGCGTTCCGTACGTTCGCCACCTGTCGCTGTCGAAGGCGCTCGAGATTGAAGATGTCGAAGATCGCGGCGCGTGCGTCGAACTCGACCTCGCGTCGCAGCCGGTCCCGCTCGAGTCGCTGAAATTCAAGGCGCTGGCCCGACGCCGCAAAGCGTCCGGTTTCCTTCAGGAAGAGCAAGGGCGACTTGATGCTGAGTCCGGCCTTGTAGTTGTTGTCGAGCCGCTCACCGTCAAAAAACGACTGCTCGCTGTCGCTCGCCCCAAGTCCGGCCAGTTTCGCTTCGGCCAGTGGCAGGAGCGCCTGTGTCGTGAACAGTCGCTGGGCCTCCGCCTGCTTGATACGCGCCTGTACCTTGAGCAGATCCGGATTTCGGCGCGTCGCGACGTCGAGCAGCTCCACCAGTCGCGTGGAGTCGATCCCCACTCGTTCGATGCCGAGCAGCACGGGCTTCGCATCCGCGGGCAGTGGGACCGGGCGGCCCACGTCATCCCAGAGATACGCCGTGACGTCGAGCGACGAGAGGTAGAAAGACGCCTCCGCCTCGAAGCGGGTGACTTCGCGGCGCTGCAATTCCAGCAGCGCTTCGATGGTGTCGATCGGCGCGGTCTCCCCGTTCGCCACACGCCGCCGGACCGCCTGCAACCGGAACTCCGCCAACGCCTCGCCTTCCTGCGCGATCATGCGACGGCGCCAGCTTTCGTACCACACGCCGTAATCCTTGGCGGCCGAGAAGAGCAGCTTGTTCACGATCGCCGTACGATCGGCGTCGCCGGCATCCCGCGCCGCGCGCGCCTGCTGCAGTGCGTTCCGACGTTCGTCGGTCAGGATGCGCTGGCCAAGCGGAATGGAGATGCCCGCTTCGAGCGTGCCGTTGGCGGCGGTGCGTCGGTCTGGGTTGAAATACCGGCCCATCGTCCGATCGAACGCAATGGTCACGTCCGCGCCGATCGGCAACGGAATCTTCAGTTGCGCGTCGAAGTAGTTGTAGTACTCCGTGCCGCCGAACTTCTTCTGATCCCACGAGGCGGTCACGGTGGGGTCGAAGGCGCCCCACGCGGTCCGGAGCTCCGAGCGCGCCTGCTCGGCGACCAGACGTGCCTGCGTCGCTACGGGATGGTTGGCGAGAATGGCGTCCACGAACGCCGGAAACGTGAATGGCGTACCGAGCGTGTCGAGCGCGCCCGGTGCCGCTTGTGCCGAGATCGAGCGCGAGATCGATACCGTGCAGCAAAGACCGATTGTCGCGGCGAGCATCGTGCGCAGGAAACGCGTCACTTCTTTCCTGCGCTTTTCGAGTCGCTCTTGCCCGCGCCCTTCCCGCCCGCCACCGCGTCGGCCGGCAGCGCTTCGTTGGGATTGATCGACAGCGGGAAGCCGTTGAGCTGACGCCAGATCTCCCATCCAACGGTCACGTTGTCGAGCATGGCCCAGCCTTGCACACCCGTGCCAAGGCGGAGCTGCGCGGGCCACGCGCCATCGTTCGTCGTGTCCGGCACCAGCAATACGCGGAACTGCCCCGAGCGATTCGGAAATTGATCGATGACGGCGACCTGCGCGCCGAATGTCCCCGATGCCACCTGCGGCCATCCCGAGATCTGCAGGGCTGGCCAGCCGTCGAAGAAGATGCGTACGTGACGCCCGGGTTTGAGCAGCGCGATATCCATCGGTTTGACGAAGAGCTCGACGGCCTTGCTCGGTCGGGCCGGCTGAATGGTGACAATGGGCTCGCCGGCTTTCACGATCTCGCCCTGTCCAGCCTTCGTGGCGCGCACGACGTAGCCATCCTGCGGCGCTTCGATGAGGTAGAAGCCGTTGCGAATGGTGAGCGAGCCGACCTTGTCCTTGAGCTTGGCCACCTCCGAGCGGCCTTCGCTGACCTCGGCGAGCGTCGACGCACGATCGGACCGCGCCTTCGAAATCTTCTCGCCATACTCCGCCGGAACGCTCGAGAGATCCGTCTGGACGCTGAGGAGCATCTGCTGCTTCTCTACCAACTTGGCGGACGCAGATTGCGCACGGATCTGAAACGCCTGCAGCTCGTTGACCGAGACGAGACCGAGCGTGTCGCGGAAGAGGCGTTCGCGGCGACGCAGCTGATCGCGCGCCACCGAATCCTCTAACACCGCCTGGCGAACTTCGGCGCGATACTGCTCGATCTTGTTCGCGGTCTGCTGCAGCTTGAAATCGCGTTGCGCGTCGAGCTGGGAAATCAGCGTGGTGAGGGCGGCGGCCTTGTTCTGCTTCTCGCCGATCGCGGACTCCTTCGCCGACTGCTGCTGCGAGGTGAGCGGCAGCACGTTGGGATTGAGGTACTCCTCCTTGATCTCGGAGATGCGGACGATGCTGTCGCCCTTGCTCACGTACTGACCTTCCTGCACGTACCACTGCTCGATGCGGCCATCGATCCGCGTGGGCAGTTCCTGCGGACGGTCGGCGGGATTGAGGGCCGTGACGGTACCTTCGCCGCGGACACTCTGCTGCCAGGGCACGAAGAGCACGAGGAACAGCGTGATGAGAATGCCCAGCAGCCAGCGGGATACGATGCGGCTGGTGTTCGCTTCGCCCAACAGCGCCGTCGTTTCCAACGGCAGGTGTTTGAGTTCGCGTTCGATATCGAGATCGGACAAGGCCATGGTATTCAGGCTCCCGTGGTCATGGGCGTCTCGTGCAGCAAGTTGCGGCACATCGGGTCCTGTCGCAGGACGCTGAACGGGCCTTCGCGCACGATCTGACCTTGATCGACCACGAGCACGCGGTCGAACGCGGCCAGCAACTGGGGATCGTGCGACACCGTGATGACCGTCCACGGCCGGTTGCGATCGGTGAGCAGCTTGATGATGAGCGTGCGCGACGCGGCGTCGAGGTTCTGGAAGAAGTCGTCGAGCACGATGAGGCGCGGACGGCCAACCATGCCTTGCGCCACGAGCAGCTTGCTCGCGAGATGAGCGGGCAGCGTTCGTCCACCGTTCGTGAGTTCGGTCTGGATGCCCTGCGGCAGCTGCTGGATTTCGTCCGTGAGGGCAAGGTCGTCAAGCGCCTCGCGGACATCGCGCGGCGTGATGTGCGTGCGGCCCACGCTGACATTCTCCTCCACCGTGCCGTCGAAGAGATCCGTCCACGAGAGCATCTGCCCGATGCGCGCGCGCAGGGCCGGCCGATCCAAATCGCGCAGCGTGACGCCGTCGAATCGAATCGTGCCATCGTAATCATCGATCAGGCCGCCGAGCAGCTTGAGCAAAGTGGACTGGCCCGATCCGTCCGAGCCCATGATGGCCACCCGTTCGCCGGGCTCGATCTGCAACGTGACACCGTCCACGGAGGCCGAACGCGCCGAGGGATACCGGTAGCGGAGGTCCTTCGTCACGATGGACACGCCCACCCCGAGTGTGTGGATCGGCGCGAGGCCGCCGCGGGCTTCGAGCGGCAGATCCGCGACGTGGCCCGACTTGTCCACGCTGGTGAGCACGTCGTATACCGTGGCGAGACTGGTGATCAACTTTTCGACGCCGGCGAGCACGGTGACGATGACGACTTCGGCCGCCACGAACTGACCGAGCAGCAGCCGGTTGGTTTGCACCAGCGTCGCGCCGATGATCAGCACAGCCGCTGTGATGAACGTCTTGAAGCCGATCAGGGCAATGGTCTGCTTTACCAGCACGGCGAAGTGCTTGCGCCGGTACTTGAGGTAGCCGGTGACCACGTCGTCCATCCGCTCCACCGGCAGCGTGGAGTCGCCGGCATACTTGAACGCGTGAAACGCGCGCGCGATCTCCTCGAGCCAGTGCACCGCCTTGTACTTGTACTTCGATTCCACAATCGATGTCTCGAGCCCCTCGGGCCCGGACCAGCGAATGATGAACCAGAGTGCAGCCGTGACCACGATCGCGAACACGGAAAACCAGGGACTATATAACGTGAGCAGCATGAGGCTGAACACGATCGTGAGCAGCGCCGTGGGGACATCGAGCAGCAGCTTCTGTACGCCCTTCTGAATCGCGATGGCCTCGAACAGCCGGTTCATCTGCTCGGGCAGATTCTGCTCCAGCGACGCGGCATAGCGTAGCCGCGGAATGCGAAAGGCGAACTCGAGCGCCATGCGGGCGAAGACGCGCTGCTGGATGCGCTCCACCACCTTGAGAATGCCGATCTGCAGCACACCGGCGATGATCGTCCCCAGCACGACGAAGGAGATCAGCACGATCACGGGCTGCAGATAGAGCCGGCCCTGGACGATCTGCACGATACCGCCAACGGCGAGTGGCAGAATCAGACTCAATCCGCCGGACAGCGTCGCATAAAAAAAGACCGTGAGAATCTCACGACGCTCCCGGGCGAACAGGGCGAAGGTGCGGTCGAGCGGCGTCCGCGGTTCGTGTTCGTCGGCGCGGCCGGACTCGCCGACGGGACTGTGGGGGTAGGCGCTCGAGAGGGAGCTGTTGGACGGCCGCAGCGCCATTGGCGCCAGTGCCGTCAGCGCATTCCCCGAACTCATGCGTCGAAACAGGGTCTCCGCGAGCGAGTCGCCCTGTCCGTCGATGACGATCTCGCTGCCGTCGCGGGGAACCAAGAGCGCCTGGACCCGGTCGCTGGCGTCGCGACACACGACGATCGCATCGTCATTGCGCACGTCGACCAGCACGATGGGCACCGTACGCTCCGCGATGGCGAGCTTGAGCGTATCGAGGGAGATCTGCCGGTCGAGGTAGCCGACATCGACGGCGCCGCCAATAGACCGCAATCGATTCGGCAACGGATCGGTGGACAAGATCTGACGCGTGAGCGCGCGCCAGCGCGCCTGCTCGACATCGAGTCCGAGCGCAGCGGTAACGAGTTGGTTGACGCGAGTTGCCTGAGCCGACATGACGCAATTGGGGGAGCTATGAGCAAGAACGTCCCGTCGTCGCGTCGGGCGACGAGGGCGAACGCGATGAGAGGCGGGCCTGAGTGCCCGCGCTCCAGAGACCGGTGCCGCGAGTGATCAGCGGTGGATCGGCGGGGCTCGTGTCGGCGCTGAGCCCAGCCGGCCATCGCGACGCTGCGCAGAGACACGCGCGACGGTTGGTGTGCTACGATGCCGATCGTACGAGGAGCGGGCAAGAGAATCACCCGTACGCTCGACGCCGGGGATCTGCGACGACGCCGTGCGCTGGCCGCGGCGTCCGCCGCTGCGCTGCCAGGCGGCGCGCGCGGTGGGGGCCAGCCGCGCCGAGGCGCGATCAGTCGGTGCGGCGTGGTTCATCGCCAGCACGCGCTGCGCCGACTCGATCCGGAACCGGCCGCTCTCCAGGTTCGTGGCGGTATGCTGCATGGTCGGCAGGGGCCGAGAGGCCATCGGCGCACCGGCGAGCAACACGCACACCATGGCCGCACAGGCCAAAGCGAGGTGAACCAGCCAGCTGGGACGAGGCGCTGCAGTCATACGGTCAACAAATACGACATCACTGATCGGGATTCAAGCGGCTTCGGAGTTAAGATTGGTCGCGATCGGTAGGCGCGACCGATTCGTGACACTTTCTTCTGGCACCGGCGTACGGCTCATCACCAGCAGATCGCACTCGGCGGTTCTGTCACAGGCTCTAATTGCACGATCAACGCGCCTATCCATGTCTTGCGTTTCCATTGGTTCACACCGTGTCGCGGCCGCGCTCATGAGCGGTTTCGCGGCCGTCCTGCTGGCCGGTTCGGCCAGCGCACAGTCCAGCGGCATCGGCGGCGCGCCGTCTGGTCGCGGATCGATCGGCGTCCATCTGCAGGTCTCTGAACCCAAAGGCGAGCTTGGTCGGAATACAGGCAACGGCTTCGGCTTCGGCGGCTATGTCCTCATGCGGCTCGATCCGAACTCCATCGCCAATCTCCGTGGCGATGTCTCGTTTCTGATGTACGGGAATACCACCCGTCGCATTCCATTAAATGGAACGGGTGGCCTGCTTCAGCTGGACTTGCGCACCACCAGCAACATTGTGTCGGTCGTGACGGGGCCGCAGCTGCTCGGCCCCACCGGAACCTTTACCCCCTACGCCACCGCGCTCGGCGGATTTTCGGTATTCTGGACCTCGAGTGCGATCGAAGGATCGAGCAACGAGAACGACCCCTTCGCCACGACCACGAATGCCAGTGACGCGGTGTTGGCCTACGGGGGAGCCGTGGGCAGCTACATCCGGGTGAGCAACGGCAAGAATCCGGTACGCATCGATCTTGGCGCGCGCTTTCTCCGTCACGATGACGTCCGATATCTCAACGCCGATCGGGTCCGCGAGGCGTACGCCAACGATCGTCCGCCCGTCCCGATTCGCGGTCGTGCCGACTTCGTGACGTACTATCTCGGCGTCAACGCGATCGTCTTTTAGCGTGGCGCTTCTCGTTGGCAGACGGTCGGTCGTTGGACGTATCGTCCGCTCACTTTCCGTTTGAAGCGTTTCATGGTGATGCTGGGAAACACCACGACACGACGCACGTGAAACGGATCTTCGTGCATCGCGAGCGGCCCGGAGTTGGTCGCCAAGGCGTAACGGAAGCCGGCGTGCCGCGCGAGTTCTTTGGCTTGCGCCGACAGGTGGCCGTACGGATAGGCGAACGTCTGAACGGGCACGCCCAGCTCTGACTCCAACTGCGTCTTGGAGTGCTGAATCTCTACCCGAGCCCGTTCAAGATCGACGGTGCTCAGGTCGGCGTGCGTGACCGTGTGCGCTCCGAATTCCACCAATCCGCTCTCAAGCATCTCGCGGCGTTCCGCCTGATTCAGCAGACGACGCGGCGCATCACCACGCCGCATGTCCCATTCGTTGTGTTGGAGGCCGGAGACGAGGTAAATGACGGCTTTGGCGTTGTACTTCTTAAGCAGCGGAAACAGCAACCGAAAATTGTCCTCATACCCGTCGTCGAACGTTAGCACGACGGCGCGCCGCTGCTTCTCGAACACCATTGCATTGTCGACATCGGCGAAATGCAAGGTACGGAAGCGGTGATCGCGCAAGTATTGGAGCTGCGCTTCGAATCGGTCGGCGCGCAAGTGCGTTTCGAACTCGCTTCCCTCGTCGTCACGCTCGATGAGACGATGGTAGCAGAGGATCGGTATCTCATGGCGAGTCGCCTTGACGTACGTCGATCGGTACGCGTATTCACGGCAAACCACGTCAGCGTCGCTCGTGGCGTCGGCCGTTACGCTAACCAGCGGCACCCCAGCCAGGCGGGACGCCAGCCAGCTCGCCAAACGAACGCGTGGGGAGCGCGCATCAACAACCTGAAGGCGGTTCCGGCGGATCAACCACACCAGCGAAAGCACACCCTTGCCGGTCCGCCAAAGCGAACCGGCACCCAGCCGAACCTTGACGCGGCTAGCTCTGGTTGGCGCGTGTGCATGCTCGGAGGCGATAAACACGTCGTGCCCTCGTGCGACGAGCGCATCGGCCAGTGTTACAGCGTGTGCGTCCGCGGTCGGATCCGCATGGTCTACGGTAAGGAGAACTCGCACGACACTCAGGCGACTGGTTGGACGACTAAGCCAAAGTGCTTGGATCCCGCAGGCCCACGCCGCGCAGCGCGGTGGGCCAGAAACTGGAACACGCGCGGGCTGCACAACAGTCGTTGTCCCCACGCCGAGTCCCGCCGCGACTTAAGCGCGGTCTTGAGCCGAAACCAGTACCGGTCGTTGAAGTACAACGCTTCTCGAATCCGTCCGCCGGCGGTCTCGACCAAATTCACGTACGACTGCTGCGCGGTCGGGTTCATGAAGTCGGTGGCAATCAGCACGCCGTTTGCGGAGAGCAGGGGCAACAGCGCCCGCACCGCCCGCACAGCGCGTTCAGCGCCATCGAAGGCGCCAAGCAACACGTCGCCAGCGAACACGACGTCGAAGTGGCCGCGAGGATACGCGGGCGCCAAGGCATCGCCCAATTGTATGTCAAACGCGGTCGAGGTTCGACGGGCCGCGCAGCGGTCTTGCGTCATGCGAATGGCCGTTGGTGAAATGTCGAACGCACTGACACGTGGCGCGTAGTCGGCCAGCATCTCGGTCAGGTACCCGAGACTGCAGCCCACGTCGAGCACGCGGCGCGGGCGGGGTTGCCAACGGCGTGCGGCTCTCAACGTGAGGTGGTACTTGGACTGTTCAGCCGCCTGACGATACCCCCACGGGTCGGCGTGAGTCCGATACAAGTCATCGAAGAATGCGGCGTCTCTCGGAACGGCACCTGGCATCGGTTCTAGAAAAGAGGAAATGGCCGCTGTCCGCTCTGTGTCAACGCCGATGAACGATCGCCGAATGACGACGCTTGTCAATGCGACCGGTCATCCTTGTTATGGTTTGGCATCACGTCCCACGTTCGTCTCGCAAGACTTGACAACACCACGGATTGATCGACTTTGGACACTCGTCGTGCGCTCATATCACCTCAAACGTGCGGGACATGGTCGTTGCCAGAGACTAACTCCGATTCATCGGCCACAGCGGGCGGGGATTCCGCTCCGTCCTTCTTGAGCGAGGGTGTGCGCGTCGTACGCGCCGGCACGCGCCGTCTGAGGCGCATGGTTTTCTCACCGCCTCCCAAGCCTTGGGACCCCAAGCCAGGCAAGCTCAATTTTTATGCGGACAGTTGGAAGCTGCAAGCGAAGGTCTGTCCGTGCGACCTGCAATTTGCCGACTTTCTGGCTGCCAGTGGTCGATCTGGCAGCATGGTGTTCCACTTCGGGACGGGTGAACACCATCTGCTGGCCAAAGAGAATCAGGCACTCTCGGAGCCCAATGAAATCCTCGGCATCACCGCGTCGCTCGGCGAGTACGAGGCGTATGTCGACTACGTCATCAATGAGCCGCAGGCAGCGAAGTACTACAAGGTGCTCTTCGCGGATATCTACACGCTGACGCCGCGCATGCTGCCGAAGTTCGACGTGGTGTCGCTCTTCCATTTGTGCGAGTTCTACAACGTGTCGAATGCCGAATACGCGCCGCTCGACGATACGTCGCTGGTCGAACTGTTTCTCGCGACGATGAATCCTGGCGGGGAGCTGCTGTTCTATACCGGCTCATTTGCGTACGCCAAGGCGCAACCGATCATCGAGCGCTTTGTCGACCAGGGCCGCCTCATCAAGAAAGCCGAGTATGAACAATTGCTCATTTACGCCGCTGGCTAGGCGCGTATTGCCAGCGTTCGGCGTCGCTCAGTCGTCGTCCGGACGTCGACGACGCTTGGTCTCACCGCGTTGACGCTTCTCGGTCAATCGTCGTTCGACGGAGCCCCGTGTAGGCCGCGTGGCCTTCCGGGGCTTCTGCACAATCAGTGCCCGCGACACGAGCTGCACGAGCCGCTCGATCGCCGCCCGCCGGTTCTGCTGCTGACTGCGATACTCGCCGGCCACGATGCGCAGTGCGCCGTCGCTGTCGAGGCGTGACGCGAGACGTGCCATGACGAGCGCCCGCTGTTCGTCACGCAGCGCGCGCGTGTGCCGCACGTTCCACTGGAGCGCGATGCGCGTGGCACTGCGATTCACATGCTGACCGCCGGGCCCACTCCCGGAGATGGCGGTGACGTCGAGTTCATACGCCGGAATGCAAACACCCGGAACCACATCCACGTCGTCCTGTGACGGCGCGGTCACCTCAGTCACCTCCCGGCGCACGACACGGCGACGCGCTGAGTGCAGTCGAGATCGACGCGGGCGTCGGACGTGCAGTCGAGTCCGGGGCTGTAAAGATCGCCACGTACTCCGACGGTGCGGTCTTGGTGAACGACCGTTGTCGATAGCCCACAGCCGCCAACTCGCAGCGCAACAGGGACGGCGGCGTGCCGTGGCCGTAGGTCGGCCGCTCGAGGTCGAGGATCACGAGGCGTCCACCAGGCCGCATGGCCGTCGCAAGATTCCAGAGCAGCGCGAAGGGCTGCTCGATCTCGTGATACATGTGAATCATGATGGCCACGTCCACACTGGCCGCCGGCAAACGCGGATCGTGGGCATCGCCGCGTACCACCTGGACGTTGCGCAGCCCTTCGCGTCGCACGCGGCGCTGCAGCAACGCGAGGTAATCGGGCATGATGTCTTGCCCATACACCTGGCCGGTGGCACCTACCACGGGCGACAGTCGTGTCACGTAGTAGCCATCCCCTGCGCCGATGTCGGCGATGCGCTGTCCGCGACCGATCTTGGCCAGTTGCACCACGCGCGCGAACTCGCCGACGTCGTCGCGATCGTCCTCATCGCTCCATCTCGGCGCGACGATATCCGCCACCGGTCGCATTGGGCTCGGAAAGGCGCGCGCCGGCTCGCCGGGCGGCGCCGCCGGACCGACCGTATCCTGTGCGGTTCCGCTCGTACCCGATGCCGCGCGCTCGGCGCGATCCGCGCGATCTACCGCAGCGCCGCACGCCACGGCGGCAACGATTAACAGTAGCGACCACTTGACGCGAATCATGATGTGCTCGGTGCTTCGGTTCGCAGGTGCACGCGTAGTGCCGCCACGCGACGGCCATCCATCGCGACAATTTCGAGTTCACCGCCGGGATAGGTCACGCGATCGCCGACCTTCGGCAGTCGCCCCAGCATCGCGAACGCATAGCCGCCAAGTGTCGACCAGTCACCTTCGGGAATCGGAAGCTTGTGGTCGGAGCGCACATCGACGAGTGACATGGAGCCGGCGAGTTCAAGGACGCCATCGAAGAGCAGGGCATCGCGTGACAGCGGATCGTACTCGTCGGCAATGTCGCCGATGACTTCCTCCACGAGATCTTCCATCGTCACGATCCCTGCGGTGCCGCCGTACTCGTCGAGGACGACGGCAAGGTGCGCGCGCGTGCGTCGCAGATCATCCAGCACGCGTTCGGCCGCGCGCGTGGCCGGCACGAACATCGGTTCACGCAGGTGATCGCGCAGCGAGAACGACTCGGGGTGTTCATCGAGCCAGAAGTCTTTCGCGAGAAAGACACCCACGATGTCGTCGGGCGTTTCGCGGTATACCGGATAGCGCGAGTAGCGCTCGCGGCGCAGCGTTGCGATCAGCTCGTCGAGCTCCACGTCTTCGGCGATCGCGATCATATCGGTGCGCGGACGCATCACATCGAGCGCCTTCTTGTTGTGAAAGTCGAACACGCCGGCCAGCATGGCCGAGTCGGACTCGTCGAGCGTGCCGTGTGCGCGCGCCTGCATCACCAACAGCCGCAGCTCTTCCGGGCTGTGCACATGTCCCCCCTCGGACACGGGCTCGACGCCGAGCAGCTTGAGTAGTCGGTTGGCGGTGCCGTTCAGCATGCCGATGAACGGCGACATGACGCGCGAGAAAAGCATGAGCGGGCGGACCACCCAGCGGCTCACCGTTTCCGGACGTGCGAGGGCAATCGACTTCGGGGCCAGCTCACCGAGCACGATGTGCAGGAAGGTGATGACCAGGAACGCGACCGCGATCCCGGCGCCCGTGTGCACCGCACCATTCGCGGGCTCGACGCCCACCACGTGCAGGGCGCGGTCGACCAGCACCGCGATGGCCGGCTCACCGATCCAGCCAAGGGCGAGAGACGCGAGGGTAATACCGAGCTGGGTCCCGGAGATGTACCGATCCAGCTGACTCAGGGCACGTTGCACCACCTTCGCACTGCTGTCCCCCTCGGCGGCCATCTGATCGATGCGGCTTCGCCGGACCGCCACCAGCGCAAATTCCGCCGCGACGAAGAAGGCATTGAGCAGGACCAGCAGGAGCACGACGAGCAATCGGCCCGAAGCCACCCCGAACGTGAGTTCGTGGACGACGGGCAAAGAAGGGTCAGCAAGCATACTGAAAGGAAACGGACACGCGGGTGATTCGTCAGGGTAGTGCAATCTGCAAGAGTGCCGGGCATTCCGCTTCTGCGGCATTCTGCAAGACTCACGACTTCTGTGCGCTATACCCCCGCGATCCCGCAGGTCCCGATTCAGGAGATGCTCGACCCGCGCCGTGTACTGCGCTGGGTCTGGCTCGGCCGTGTCGTGTTGTCCTGTGCGATTCTGGTGGCGGCGGTGTTCGTCTGGAGCGAGGCGGCCCCCAGCGACACCCTGGTCGCGACGCTGGCGTTCGCCGGCGCAACCCTCGCGACCATTGGTTCTGCGCTCTACGGCGAATTCGAACGCCGCGCGCTGAGTCTGCGCTTCTATGGACTGCAGTGCGCGATCGACTTGGCATTGGTAACCGCCGTCGTGCACATCACGGGCGGCTGGAGCTCCCAGTTCGCTGCCCTGTACATCTTGGTGATCGCCAGCGCGGCGCTGCTGTTGCCCTTTCGCGGCGGGCTGGCGGTCGCGGGTGGTGCGTGCCTGCTGTACGCGGCCGATGTCCTCCTGCTGCGACCGGGAACGCCGTACGTCGGTATCTCCGTGCAGATCGCGGTCTTCGTCGTGGTGGCCCTCGGCTCCGGATACGTCTCCTCGCGGTTGCGGCAGGCGGGTGTGGGACGCGAGGCGCTCGCCGCGCAGTTGGTGAAGGTGCAGCTCGAAGCGGCCGACATCCTGCGAACGATTCGTTCCGGTATCATGACGGTCGATGCGCAGGGAAGGCTCCTGTACGCCAATCCCGCCGCGTCCGATCTGCTCGGGATCGATCTGCGGTCGCTCGTTGGGCGGCCGGTGCTCCACACGTTGCTCGGTGTATCGCCGCAACTGGCCACGCTGCTCGAGCAGTCGTCGCGCGACGGCGTCCGGACCACGCGGGCTGAAGGGGTGATTCACCGGGATGGCGAAACGGTCGAGATCGGTGTCACCACCACGATTGCGAACGGTACACGCCAAGACGGCGGTGTCACGGCGACCGCCATCTTCCAGGACATCTCGGACAGCAAGCGCATTCAGGCGTTGCACATTCGCGCCGAGCGCCTGCAGGCCGTGGCTGAACTGAGCGCTTCCTTGGCCCACGAGATCCGGAATCCGCTGGCCTCGATCCGCAGCGCGACCGAACAGCTAGCACGTCGCCGTGCCCGATCGCTGGAGCCGACGGCCGACGATGACGACGAGCGGATTCTGCACGACCTCGTGGTGCGCGAAGCCGATCGGCTCAGTCGCCTGCTTGCGGACTTCCTCGACTTCGCTCGGGCACGCGTTACGCGCGTAAGCCGCGTCGATCTGGGGGCGATCGTGAACGCCGCGGCGATGATCGCAGCTTCGCATCCCGATCGGCGCGCCGGCGTGCAAGTGCAGGTGAGCGTGGCGCCGGAACTGCCGCCGGTGGAAGGCGACGAGGATCTGCTGCATCGCGCCGTGTTCAATCTCGTGCTCAACGCCGTGCAGGCGGTCGGGCCCGAGGGGCACGTGTTCATCGAGGTCGACCGCTATCGCCCGGCCGGCGAGCATGGCGCGGCGTCGGCGATGCTGACCGGTGAGTTGCTGACCGTGAGTGTGACCGATGACGGTCCCGGCGTTCCACTGGAGTTGAAGGACCGGCTGTTCGAACCGTTCGTGACCGGCAAGGCCGGTGGCACCGGGCTCGGACTCCCGGTGGTGCATCGCGCCGTCGAGGCGCATCGCGGCGTGGTGCTCGTCGACTCGCTCACCCGCGGGACGCGGTTCACGATGCTGCTGCCGATCGCCAGCGACAACGGCTCGTCGCGTCGCGGTGAAACGCCCGTGCACAATGCTGTCCCCTTCGAGCCGCATCAGGACGATGCCGCCGACGATCTGCTTCCTCGCCTTACTGGAGTTGCACCGTGATCCCTCCCGCGCTCACCGGTGACGCACCGCGCGTGCTCATCGTGGACGACGAAACGGGCATTCTCGATTCGTTGCGCATTCTGCTCAAGAACGAGGGTTTCATCCCCTTCACGGCCCATGGTGGCCGTGCCGGCGTGGAGCGCATTCCCGAGCTGCGGCCGGACATCGTGCTCACCGACGTGCGGATGCCCGATGTGAGTGGCGTGCAGGTGTTGAGCACGGCGCGTCAGGTCGATCCCGATGTGCCGGTGATTCTGATGACGGCGCAGGCCACGTTGCAGTCCGCCATGCAGGCCGTGAACGAGGGCGCGTTCTACTACATCCAAAAGCCGTTTCGTAACGACGAGCTGCTGGCCATCCTGCGTCGTGCCGCCGAGCATCGAAAGCTGCGCGCGGAGAACACCACGCTGAAGCAGGAGATCAAGCGGCGCGAGCGCACGACCAGCGGCCGTCCGATCGGACGCAGCAAGTCGTGGCTCGACGTGCTGCGTCTCGCCGAAACCGTCGCCCCCACGGATTCCACGGTGCTGATCACCGGAGAGTCGGGTACCGGCAAGGAAGTGATCGCGCGATACATCCATGAGTTGAGCACGCGAGCGGACCACAGCTTTCTGTCCATCAACTGCGGTGCACTCCCGGAATCTTTGCTGGAGAGTGAACTCTTCGGTCATGTGAAGGGCTCGTTCACCGGCGCAGTCAAGGACAAGACCGGCCTCTTCACCGCGGCCAATCAGGGCACGTTCTTCCTCGACGAAATCGGCGAGACGACCGCGTCGATCCAGGTGAAACTACTGCGTGTCTTGCAGCAGCGTGAAGTGATTCCTGTCGGTGCTACGGAAGCCGTATCGGTGGATACGCGCGTCCTCGCAGCCACCAATCGCGATCTGGAAGAGGAGATCAAGCGCGGCAGCTTCCGGCCCGACCTCTTCTATCGACTCAACGTGATCGCGGTGCACTTACCGCCGCTCCGTCAGCGTCAGGACGACATCCCGTTGTTGGCGGAGTCGTTCCTCGCCCGCAGCGCGTTGCTGCGCCATGAAGGCGTGAAGATGCTACGTGACGATACACTCGACGCACTGATGGCATACGCGTGGCCAGGCAACGTGCGTGAGCTCGAGAACGCGCTTGAACGCGCCGTGATCCTGTCCACCGGCTCGGTGATCGATCCTGACGCCTTGCCCGAGCGCGTGACGGCCCGCCGGGCCGAGCCGCTGGTGAGTGAACGCACGCCGGTGTCGCCCACGCTTGAAGCCATCGAGCGCGCGTACATCCAGTGGGTGCTGCAGAACGAAGGTGGCAACAAGAGTCGCGCAGCCGACATGCTCGGCATCGATCCGTCCACACTGTATCGCAAACTTGCCCGCTACGGAGAAGCCTGATCATGCCCACACGGATGCGACGCCGCACCGGTTTCACGATCATCGAATTGCTGATCGTGGTGCTGATCATCGGCATTCTGGCGTCGGTGGCGATTGCGAAGTTCGGTGAGTCGAAGCGCCGGGCCTATCTGACGGCGATGAAGTCGGATCTGCGCGGACTCGCCACCGTTGCCGAGTCGCGCTACACGTCGGACAACTCGTACGAGAGTGTCGTGGCGCCGCAGGGGTCGGACGGTGTCACGCTCACCTTCGTCGGGACGGCGTCGGGATGGTCTGCGACGGCGACACATGCGGGCGTACCAGGCGTCGTCTGCACCATTGCGGCCGGGTCGTCGCTCGCGGCGAACGCGCCGGGCGAAGCGGTCTGCCAGTAGCACTCGCGGCGCGTGGCACGTGAAGGTGGCACGTCACGCGTGGCCCGTTTGTCACGCGTAGCGCACGGTCGTTACACCGCCGGAATGCGCGCAAAATGCTCTGGGCGCGACGGTCCTTGCACGCTGCAAAGAACCTTGCGAAAGGCAAGACGCGGTGCGCCGAGCACGCGGGCGTTGAAATGGTGCAAGTGTTTCAATGACAGTGGGTTAGCGTGGTGCCATCAACCTGGCAAGGCAGTTGCCATAAGCCATGGTGTCGCGTCGGACACCACCACGGGTGACCAGCGTCGCTAGACCCCCACTGGAGAAGTCATATGAAGCGCACTCGCAAGGGTTTTACCCTCATCGAACTCCTGATCGTCGTCGTGATCATCGGCATTCTTGCCGCGATCGCAATCCCGAAGTTTGCGGACACGAAGCGCAAGGCGTATGTGACGGCCATGAAGTCGGATCTGAAGAACATGGTGTCGTCCGCGGAAGCGTACTTCTCGGACAACAACACCTACGCCGGCTACGCGGCTCCGACGGGTTCGTCGGGTGTCTCGCTGACGTTCGTGGGTTCGGCGACGGGTTGGGCGGGCACGGCGACGCATGCGAACGCGGCCGGCGCCACCTGCTCGATCGGTGCTGGCACGGACACGCCGGCCGGCCTCGCCGAAGGCCAGCCGGGCGGCGCGACCTGCAAGTAATGTCTCACGATGGCGAAGCACTGCTTCGCCTCGTGTAGGACAACCTGAAGGGGGGAAGGGGTCGAGCGTTTGCTCGGCCCCTTTGCCGTTCCCGCTCCCCTCGTCGGCAGCGATCCGCGTGACTCGGGGCGAATCAGGGCATTCTGCGGAAAGATCGCGTAATGACAGGGTGTCCGCGACACGCGGTGTTCGCGGCGAACTCGTAACACCATTGATTTGAGCGACTTGTGCCGGTGCGTGCGCGTGGTACGCGCTGTGCCTTGATGCCAGTCGACGACGCGGGCATCTGGTTCGCGCGCCTTCTTCTACGGAGCTCATCATGAATCGCACGCGCAAGGGCTTTACCCTCATCGAACTCCTGATCGTCGTCGTCATCATCGGCATTCTCGCCGCGATCGCGATCCCGAAGTTCGCCGACACCAAGCGCAAGGCCTACGTGACGGCCATGAAGTCGGACCTGAAGAACATGGTGTCGTCGGCTGAAGCGTATTTCTCGGATAACAACAGCTACGCGGGCTATGCGGCACCGACCGGTTCATCGGGTGTCTCGCTAACGTTCGTGGGTTCGGCGACGGGTTGGGCGGGCACGGCGACGCATGCGAACGCGGCCGGCGCTACCTGTTCGATCGGCGCTGGCTCGGACACGCCGGCTGGTCTCGCCGAAGGACAGCCGGGCGGCGCCACCTGCAAGTAATGGCCGTGGCGGCGTAGCGCCGCTGCCGCGCGTAAAAGGGGTCGGGCTCTTGCCCGACCCCTTTGTCGTTGGTGGTCACGCGTACGTGGTGTGCGCACGTGGAGATGCCGTTGCACATTGCGTGAAATTCGCGAAATGAAAGCAATCGCGCGCCGGCCCTTCCGCGCGTCACGAATGGAAAGCGTTCAGCATCAATAGCTTGCGCGAACTGCGCGCGGTGGTACGCACGTTGCCATTCATCGAGTCAACGAAACGGGCATCGAGGCCCGGTCGGACCCCCCGAATGGAGACGGATCATGCAGCGCACGCGCAAGGGCTTTACCCTCATCGAACTTCTCATCGTCGTCGTGATCATCGGCATTCTCGCCGCGATCGCGATCCCGAAGTTTGCCGACACCAAGCGCAAGGCGTACGTGACGGCCATGAAGTCGGACCTGAAGAACATGGTATCGTCGGCCGAAGCGTACTTCTCGGACAACAACACGTACGCCGGCTATGCGGCACCGACCGGTTCGTCGGGCGTTTCGCTGACCTTCGTTGGCGCAGCGACGGGTTGGTCTGGTACCGCCACGCACGCCAACGCGGCGGGCGCGACCTGCTCGATCGGAACGGGCACCAGCACGCCGGCCGGCCTCGCCGAAGGCCAGCCGGGCGGCGCCACCTGCAAGTAAGACAGGCGTGACTGCATCGGCGGTGCGCGTGGTCGCACTCACGAGGTAGCACCGAGGCGTCGCGGGTCACCGCGGGCCTCGCGAGAGGGGCCGAGCAGATGCTCGGCCCCTCTTGGCTATGCTGGGATTTCACCCGTGATGCTGCTACCCCGTTGCCACGGACGCTCGCGGCACGCATCCTCCGCAGGTGCTCGCCATCCCGACTCCTCGCATCCATCAACGACTCAAGCAGGTGCTCGTCCTCGCCAGCGGCAGTGCGCTGGCGGCGATCATCCTGACCATGTGGGTCACCGAATACCTTCCCCCGTACCTCCGGTGGCCGCTCGTCGTGCTGCTGGTGGTCCTGGTGTCGATCGTGTGGGTCAGTGTGCTTCGACGACAAGTCGTCGAGCTGGTCGAGATTCCGCTGGCCCAATGTGTGGAAGCGGCCGAAGCGATTGCCGACGGCGACAACAGCCGCCGGGTGCCGGTCGGACAGACCCACGAGTTCGCGCAACTCGCCACCAGCATCAATCGCATGACCGAGCAGATGCTGGCGGCCACGCAGTCGCGGATGCGGATCGAGAAATTGGCGACCATGGGCCGCATCGCCGCCGGCATCTCGCACGAAATCGGCAATCCGTTGTCGGCCATCGCAAACTACGCGCACGTGCTGCGCATGCGCACCGCGGACGTGCCGGGTACCGCGGAACCGATCGACGCGCTCGAGCACGAGATCACGCGCATTGACCGCATCATGCGTGGGCTGCTCGATTACGCACGGCCGCGACGTCTCACGCCGAAGCCTATCGTGGTGGATGAGGTGATCGACGACGTCGTTCGGCTGCTCAACGATCAAGGGATCGTGCGCCGCTTCCGCGTGACGCGCGGGCTCGAAGCGCCCGAGGGCATCGTGTACGCCGAGCGGCATGACCTCGAGCAGGTCTTCGTGAACCTGCTGCTCAATGCGGTCGACGCCATGGATCGCGAGGGTGACGTGGTGATCAACAGTCGCATCAACGACGCCGAGTCGATTACGGAAGCGATCGACAAGCGCCGCACCGACCCGACGCCGCAGCGTTGGACGCACCGGCCCAGCAAGCGCGCGCTGGCCTGGCTCTCCCGCCCGGAGTCGCCGTCGCGCTTCCTGCAGATCGTCATGGCGGATTCGGGCACTGGCGTCGCGCCAGAAGACGAGGAGCGCATCTTCGAGCCGTTCTTCTCGACGAAGCAGCCGGGCAAGGGCACCGGACTGGGGCTCGCGATCGTGGCCAGTACGATCGAGAATCTTGGGGGTACGATCTGGGTGCAACGCGCGCGCGAAGGTGGTGCGGCGTTCGTGATTCTGCTGCCGCTGCATTCAGGATCGAGCGGGCTTCCGGCGCTCACGTCGGGCGAACGACCTGCGGTGGTATGATCCAGCGCGCTCGATTTCGGTGACACCTCGGGGGCGTGGTCGCGCTACTGTGCGGCCATGCCTTCCCCGATTCGCCCGCGTCGCGGGCATTTGCTTATCGAGTGCCTCATGGCGCTCGTGCTGGTGGCGATCGCCAGTCTGGTGCTCGCGACCACGTCGGTTTCCATGGCCACGCTGGGCGACGATGCGCTCCAATTGGCCCGTGCCCAGCGTGAGCAGGCGAACGCCGCCGGGCGTGCGTTGCTGGCGCCGTGCGATACCGCTGCCGGCGGCGTGGCCATCACGCGGTGGCCGACGGCTCGACTGCGCGTCGATGAGGCCCTGACAAGCGACGGCGCGCTACATCGCAGTCGGGTCAACGTGCGTTGGATCGCGTCGGCGCTGGCCACTGATGCCTCGCGCGAGTTGCGCGTCAGCAGCGCGGCCCGGTGCCGATGAGTCGCGGCGCGCGCCGTCGACGCGGAGGCTCGCTCGTGGAGCTGCTGGTTGCGCTCCCGATCGCTGCGCTGCTCGCGGTCGCCGCGGCAGCCACGTTGATCGGCGCCTGGCGGCTGGCGCGCCGAGCCGAATCGTCGCAGGGCGGTGCTCGCGAACTGCGCCATGCGCAGGCCGCATTCGAAAGTGAGCTGCGGCCGCTGCGCGCCGGTGATATCCAGGTACTGAGTGACACGGCGATCGAGTTTGACGCACTCGTCGGTGCGGGCGTGGCGTGCGCGGCCGCCGTCGGGTTACCCGGCAGCAGCGATCGTGTGGAGATGGTGTCCGCGGACCCCACCGAGGCACGTGGCGTGTCGTGGGCAAGCAGCGTGCAGATCGGTGATGCGTTGTCATTGTGGCGTACGAACCCAGATAGTGTGTCGTCGCTCATCGAACACCGCACGACCGTGCGCGACATCAGCTGGGGGGCGGCGTGCAACGCCTCGCCCTGGATGGCCGGATGGGCCGATCGACGAACCGTGCGCCTCACTCTGACCGACGCGAGTCCGTCCGCGCTTGCGATCGGCGCGCCGGTCGCGGTGCATCGCCGCAGGCGACTGACACTGTATCGCAGCGGTGTCCTGTGGTACGTGGGCCGGCGCACACGAACCGGCGGTGTGTGGGATGTCGTCCAGCCTGTGGCGGGGCCGCTTTTATCGCCCACACAGCGCGGAATGACAGCACGACTGCTCGACGGCACCGGTACCCCCACGCTACGTATCGCGGACGCCGCCGCCGTGCGCATCGAACTCCGCGCCGATCGCGCACCAGACGGGCGCACCGCAGCGCGTCGAGATACAGCTGCTTTTGAGGTGGTACTTCGGGCGGAAAGTGCGCAGCGCCGCCGCTGAACGCGCTCGGCGCGCCGGGTTCGTTCTGCCGTTCGTCGTGGTGGCGACGGCAATGGTCGCCGTCCTCGCGCTGGCGGCGATCAGCACGAGCTGGCGCGGGCATCGCGCTACGCGCTTGGCCGCCAACGGGGTGCGCGCACAGTTTGCCGGCGACGAAGGGGTGGCGCTGCAGCTCGATGCGTGGCCCGCCGACTCGCTGGCGGCACTGCCACCAGGCGCGACTATCTCGACGCGCCTGACGACGGCCGTGGGAGATAGCGTGCGCGTGAGGATCACCCGCACGCACCCGCTGGCCGCGTGGTTGACGGCTGATGTGGCACTCGAGCCACGAGGGACGCCCGGCCTTGTCCGACGACACGTGACTCGCGTCGTGTCGCTCGAGCCGCCGGTACTGCCCATCGTTGGCGCACTCACCGCGATCGCCGCCGTGTACGGACAGGATCCAACCACGATCGACGGACGCGACTTCGCCGATGGCAGCGATGCGTGCGGGGCATTGCGCGACACCCTCTCGCTCGTACCGGTGGCCTCGAGTGCGCTACGCGCGTCGGGCGGCGGAACATGGACGACCCTTCCGGCGTCACAGACGCTCGCGGATACCGCAGCGGTGCGTGCGACGTTCGAGCGGGCGTGGCTCTCCCTGAGGGCCCGGAGCCCTGTCCGCGTATCGGATTCCACGCCGCAGCTGTTGACGGCGTCACGCGGCTGGCATGCCCTGTTACTCGATGGGCCGGTCGTCACCGTGCGGGCGCCGTCGGAATGGCGCGGCCTGCTCGCGGTGAACGGTGATCTCGTCGTGTCGGGACGGCTCGACGTCGAGGGCGTCGTGGTGGTGCGCGGACACCTCGACGTGCGCGGCGCGGCGCTCCGCATTCGCGGTGCGCTCATCGTCGCGTCACTCGGACATCCCTCGGTGCAACTCGGCGACCAGACCGCACTGCGATACGATCGCTGCGCCGTACAGCTGGCATTAGCCACGATCGCGGTGCCACGCGCGCAGCCATTCTCACGCTGGTATTCGCCGTTGCACTGACCGTTGAGCGGTCAGAACGCCCGATTGCGAAGGATCCGAGAACGGGCCGGCACTGTCACGGTGTGGGCAGTCGTACCGGCCGTTCCCCTAGTAGAGGGCGTTACCTCGTGAGGGGACGGTCGTTTGAAGGATGACATGCCCGGTGAAGGCAGGTCAATCTGTCCCCTCGGTGCGCTCAGCGCCGAACGGCAGCGTCCAAACCACCAGAACAACCCCTACAGCCATGGCGCTCTTCGGCCGAAAGAAAATCACCGTCGGACTCGATGTCGGTTCTGGTCTTGTGAAGGCAGTGGTCATCGACCACAGCGGACCCACGCCGGAGCTCGTCAAAGTCGTCATCACGCCGCTCAACGACACGGCAATTGTCGAAGGCGAAGTGATGGATCACGGCATCGTCGCCGATGCGATCCGCCAGACGCTCGAAGCGACCGGCGTGAAGACGAAGAGTCTCGTGGCGGCCGTGGGCGGACGCGACGTGATTGTCAAGAAGATCTCGATCGAGCGGGTGAAGGAAGCGCAGGCGCGTGAGCTGATGCGGTGGGAAGCTGAACAGCACGTGCCGTTCGACATGGACTCCGTCGAACTCGACTTCCAGGTGCTCGATCCGGACGGTGACGGTCTCGACATGAGCGTGCTGCTCGTCGCGGCGAAGCGCGATCTGGTGGAAGCGAAGCGACATCTCCTCGAGGATGCCGGGTTTCCGCCCTCGGTAATCGATGTCGACGCCTTCGCCCTGCACAATGCGTTCGAAGCGAATCATCCCGATGCCATGAACGGCACGGTCGCGCTGCTCAACATCGGTAACGAGCAGACGAACCTCAACATCCTCGACGAGGGCGTGCCCATTCTGACGCGTGATCTCGGCGTCGGCACGCGTCGCTTCCGCGAGGATGTGCAGCGCGAGCACGGCATCAGCGGGGAAGAGGCCGAAGACATGCTGCGCGGCTTCGATCGCTCGGCCTTGCTCGACGGTACCATCGCCATGCGCGGCGAAGAACTGGCGGTCGGCCTCGAGCGCGCGGCCACATTCCTCGCGTCATCGTCACGCAACTTCGGCCAGATCCGCGCGGTGTACGCGTGCGGCGGTGGGTCGCGCGTGCCGGGCCTGCTGGCGTGGCTGTCCGATCGCCTGCGCATTCCGGTTCAGCCGGCCAACGCTCTCGCCCGCATCACCGTGCGTGAGGGCGCGTTGGAGTTCCTGTCCACCGATGAAGTCGCCCCGCTGCTGATGCTGCCGGTGGGACTCGCGCTCCGCGCCGCGGCCTGAGGAATCCGACCATGATGCTCCAAATCAATCTCCTCCCGGGCTCGAAGAAGACATCGCGCGGTGTCGGCAGTCTCGCCGGCTCGCTCGGGTCCATCGGTGCGTCGGTGCGCGATCCGTGGCTCGTGGGCGCGGCCGGTGCCGTCGTCGTCGCCTTCGCTGCCGTCGGTCTCCTGTTCACCGCGCAGAACGCGCGCGCCGGCGAAGTCACGGAGAAGCTCGATCGCGCGGTGCGCGATTCGACGCGCTACTCCAAGGTGCTCGACGCGCGCCGCAAGCTCACCGCCGAGCGTGACTCGGTGCAGCGTCAGCTGCAGATCATCCGCACGATCGACGAGAACCGCTACAACTGGGCGCACATTCTCGATGAGATCAGCCGCGCGCTGCCGGCCTACACGTGGCTGACCACGCTCGAGCAGACGAGCAAGGCGCCGCTGCCGCCCGGCGCCGACACGCTCGCCGGGGTCACCACACCGGTGCCGGCCACGGCAGCCGCGAAGGCGAAGAAGGCGGCGGTGGTGCAGGACACCATCGAGGTCCATCCGCCGCTCACCTTCCGCGTTGTCGGACAGACGGTCGACATCCAAGCGCTCACGATGTTCATGCGGCAGATGGAGAGTTCGCCGTTCATCCAGCGGGTCTCGCTGAGCAAGTCGGAGATCGTCATCGTCGAAGGCAAGGATGTAACGCAGTTCGAATTGTCGGCGGAGTACGAAGTGCCGCCTCCGGGTGTGGTGCGGACCTCGCCCCTCGTCGTTCCCGTGCGCTGACCCGAGATAACAATGGCACTCCTTCCTCAGACCCAGCGCGATCAGATCAAGCTGCTGATCGGCTTCGCGGCCCTCGCCCTCGCCGCGGCGTACTACATCTATCCGTATGCCGCCCGCGAAGAGCAGCTCGCGTCCGACATCACCCGCGTCGCGGAGCTCGAAGACGCCAATCAGCGCGCTGCGCGCGAGTTCGCGTCGGGCAGCATCGAGAACCTGCGTGTCCAGGCGGCGGAGAATCGTTCCGCGCTGCTGGTCATGCGACGCCTCGTGCCCACTGGCAACGAAGTGCCGGCGCTTCTCGAAGAGGTCAGCACGGCGGCCCGCCGCGCCGGTCTCGACGTCGGCGGCGTGACGCCCGAGCCGGTCATCCTCGGTGAGCGCTTCGATACGTACCGCTACACCGTCACCATCATCGGTGGCTACCACCAGTTCGGCGAGTTCCTCGCCAACGTCGGTTCGCTGGCGCGCATCGTGGCGCCGGTGAACTTCTCGATCGTCGCCGGCTCGGGCGCCAACGCCCCGCGCAACGCGATCAAGACGTCGGAAAAGGGCGCGCTCGCCTCCACGATCACGCTGCAGACCTACGTCGAGAAGACGACGCCGGCCAAGCCCGCCGCCAAGGAGCGTTCGTCATGAAGCGCCTCACCATTGTCGTCGCCACGCTCGCGCTCAGTGCTGCCGCGCTGACCGCCGATGCGCAGCAGTCGGTTCGCCCCACCCCGGCCCGCACCGTGTCCGGCGAGTCCGCCGGCACCGTCGGGCCCAGTGCCTCGCCGAAGAAGACGGCGGGCATGCCGACCGAGATCACGCTGCAGCGCGAAACCTTCGCGTATAGCGGTGGCGGACGGCGCGATCCCTACAAGTCGCTCATGAGCAGCAGTGATGTGCGTCCGCTGCTCAGCGATCTGCGTCTCACCGCCGTGGCGTTCGACCCCGTCGGCGCCGGCAGCAACTCGGTCGCCATCCTGCGCGACACGTATTCGAAGCAGCAGTACCGCGTGCGCGTCGGTCAGCAGCTCGGACGGCTGCGCGTATCCGCCATTCGACAGAAAGCCGTGCAGTTCACCATCGAAGAATTCGGATTTAACCGGCAGGAAACGCTGCCACTCAGCAGCGACACGACGAAAGTGAGGAACCCATGATGGGACCGACGACCGTTGCAGTGATCTCCGCGCTCCTGGCCCCCGGCGCGCTCGCGCTGGCCCACGTGAACGCCCCCGCAGATGGATATGCGGGATACACTGCCCCCTCGGCCCATGTGGCCATCACCTCACCAACTGACGTGCCGACGCGTGGACGCGTCCTCGGCATCGCCGTCGCCCCGGCGTCGGCGGGTGCCGACATCGTCCTCGCCATCGATTCGAGCGTCACGCTCAAGCACTTCACGCTCGATAATCCGTCCCGCATCGTCGTGGATCTCGGTGGCGCAAATCTGGCCATTCGCTCCAACTACGACGGTAAAGCTCGTGGGCCGGTGCGCAACCTGCGCCTGTCGCAGTACCGCGCCGATACCGTCCGCCTGGTCATCGATCTGGACGGCTCGCGCAGTTACACCGTCGTCCGCGAAGGCGGCTCGGTGCGCATTGCCTTGAGCGCACCGGCCGTCGCGTTCGCTCGCTGGGGTTCCAACAACATCGGCGGCGAGTTGTCGTCGCAGGTCGCGGCCGGACGCCTCGAGCATCCGGCACCTTCGGCCGCGGTCGTCGCGCCGGTGGCCGCGCCGGTCGAGGCCAAGCCGATTGAAGCCAAGCCGGTCGAGGTCAAGCCGGTGGAAGTGAAGCAGGTCGAGACGCCCATCGTGAAGGCCGGCCCACAGCCGGTGGTGCTCGATGATCACTCAGGCGATCCGCTTACGGCCCGCACGCCGGCGACGGTCTCGTCGATGGCCGCCGCGCGCCGGCAGCAGCAGAAGCCGCGCATCACGGTCAGCTACGATGGCACGAACATCCGCGACGTGATTGCCGCCTTCGCCACCTTCTCAGGACGCACGATCGTCGTCGGCAAGGATGTGTCGGGAGACGTCACTGCCGATATCGCCGACAAGCCGTGGGACGTTGCCCTCCAGGCCATCCTGCAGGCGCAGGGGCTCGCCGCCACCGAAGATGCCAGCGGCATCATCACGGTCGATAGCTACCGCAATCTCGCCACGAATCAGGCCCTCGAGCCGCTTGTGACGCAGATCGTCGACATCAATTACTCGAAGGCTGCAGTGCTGCGCGGTACCGTGCAGCAGCTGCTCGCCCGTGATTGTACCGGATTGACCACGATGGCCACTGGCCGTGACATGGGCATGCCGATGAATCAAGGTGGCGGTGGCAGCGGTGGTCAGCAAGATCAGACCGCCGGTCAGGGCTGCGTCGTTCGCGGCTCGGTGGCTGCCGACAGCGCGACCAACAAACTGATCATCACCGAAGTGCCGTCGCGTTTGCCGGAAATCGTGGCTCGCGTTCAGCAGCTCGACGTCCGCACGCCGCAGGTCGCGATCAAGGCGAAAATCATCTTCGTGAATCGCACCGGCATTACGGACATCGGACTCGCCTACGATCTGGGCACCGGGAACAAGCAGTTCTTCCAGCAGCTCGTGCCGCGCATCGATCCGAACACGCTGACCGCGGTTGATACCGACGGCGACGGCGTGCCGGATGCGACCGGTGGTGGCAAGGCCTACGAAGGACCGGCCCGTATCGCGCTCGGCGGCAATGCCCTCGCCGGTATCGCCAACGCGAACAACGCCATTAAGCCGAACGCGCTCAATCTGATCTACAGCACGGCACTCGGTCGCTATCAGCTCACTGCGTTCCTCAACGCGCTGCAGACCTCGTCGCTGGCTGATGTGCAGTCGGAGCCCAGCATCACGATCCTGAACAATCGCAGCGCCGAGATCTTCGTTGGACAGGAAATCCCGATCCGCGTGATCGACGCGAGCTCGGGTGGCGGCGGTCAGGGCGGTGGCGGCGGTGGCGGCGGTGGTGGCGGCGGACAGGGCCAGCCCAACGCGGCGGCGTTCTTCCCCCGCGCCACGGTATCGAAGGAAGAAGCCGGTATCAAGCTCTCCGTGACCCCGCAGATCACCAACAATCGCATGGTGCTCCTCAACATCAAGGCGGAGAACTCGAGTGCGGAAATCGCGGCCACCGACGTGGGCGTGATCTTCAACCGCCAGCGTGCCGAATCGCAGGTGCTCGTGGCGGATGGCGAGGCGGCCGTGATCGGCGGCCTGACCGTCACCGAGACCAACCGCTTCCGCAGTGGCATTCCGATTCTCATGAATCTCCCGTTCGTCGGTCGCTTGTTCTCGCAGAACTCCAAGAACGAAACGAAGCGCGACCTGCTCATCCTGGTGACCCCGCACATCCTGGATGATGGCGCGATCCCGCCGAGCCGCTGACGCAACGAGGACTCACATACTCATGTTTGATTTCATCGCCGGCCGCAGTTCGCTGCGGCCCACACGTCGCACCGCACGACCACTTGCCCTCGCGGCAGTAGTCGCACTGACCGCCCTTGGCGCGTGCAGCGGTGACGAAGTGATCGATCCGCCATTCCGCGACACGATCGTGCCGCGTGTCCAGGTGGCGAAGGGAAACACGGTCGCGGACACGATGCTGTCCATGACCGTGAACGCGACGGACAACATCGGCCTGAAGCGCGTGCGCGTGCTCCTGGCCGGCGGCATCAGCGCCACCTACGATACCGTCATGACGAGCGCCGTGACCTCGCTCACCGTGAACGTCAACATCAGGGTGCCGAACAATGCTCCGCTCGGCGCCACCGTCAATGCACGGGCGGTCGCGATCGACGGCGCCGGCAACGTCTCGGATACGTCGCGTGTGGCGCTCACCGTCGGCAATCTCGAGCCGCCCCAAGCGGTCGTGACCAGCCCGGTCACCGGATCGCCGGTTGTGAGCGGCAAGTCGCTCGTGATCTCGTTCTCCGGCAAGGCGCGCTACAAAGTACGCACGCTTGGTTACGAAATCACCGGCGCGTACAACGTGAAGGACTCCGCGTCGTTCGGCAATCCGCTCAAGGACTCGGTCGCCGTCCTCGACACGCTCGTCGTGCCGGATACCGTGAAGGGTCAGATCATCACCGTGACGCCGTTCGTGACCGACTCGCTCAACCAGCGCGTGCTGGGTACCGCCGTGCAGTACGCGGTGCAGAGTCCGGCAAATGCGACCACGGTTCCGATTGTCCGCACGGGTGTTGCCTCGCGCCTCGAAGTGCAGGACACGATCTTCGTAGAAGCCACCGACCCCGTCGGTATCTCGGTGCTCGGCTACGAAGTGCGCGGTCTCACCGGCCAGCTCATCGTCGCCGACTCCGTGACCTCGACTGGTGGTTTCTCGACATTGGTTCGCACCTTTCGCTCCCGGGTGCCAGTCACGGTGTTCCCGACGCTTGTCACGGTCACGGGCTTTGCCCGGAACGCGAATGGTCGTCGTGACGTCGCCCGCTTCACCTCGGGTGCGCTGCGCCTCGATACGGTGTCGGTGGTCGCCGGCTACACGAGTCCGCTGCCGAGCGGTGGACAGGTCGCCGATGCCTTCTACTTCCCGCGCACCGATCGGATCTATCTGTCGAACATCGAGCGTAACTGGCTCGAGGTCTACAACCTGGCCGACTCGACGTTCCGCACGCCGATCGCCGTGGGCTCGCGTCCGTGGGGCATCGCGCCTTGGCCGCGCAACCGTGACGGCGTCATGGCCGACACGCTGCTCGTCGCCAATTCCGGCGGTACGAACCTCAGCTACGTCGACTTGAGAACCGGCACGACCGGACGCGAAGTGTTTCGCTATGCACTGCCGAACATCGTGGCGTACAGCATCACCACCGTACGTTCCGAGGCCACCGATGCGCCGATGACGCAGCGCACGGTGTACGACTTCAGCGATCGTCCGCAGTACATCGCGGCGACCTGCGACGGCGCCAACACGCCCGGTGCGCCTTGCAAGGATGTGATCGCGGTGTACTCCACCACGCCCACGCCCGGCCAGTCGGTCCCGTTCCCGAACCAGGGTACGATTCGCTGGGAGAACCTGACGAAGCGCACGTCGCACTTCTTCTTCGAACAGGCCATCGGCCAATCCGTGGGACGCTCGGACACGCTCGAGATCGAGCGTTACGCCGCCGGCGGGTTCGGGAAGGACTCGATCCTTCTCCCGTACAAGCAGCGCGTCTCGAACGGCAACGGTGGCTTCTTCGACTACTCCATCGTGGTTCGGCTCGACCGGTTGGCCTTCCGCGACACCACATTCGTACGCGGCTCGGGAAACTTCCGGCGCGCCGTGTTCGGTGAAGGCGGAGCGGTGCTCGGCAGTCGCGCCATGACGTACGACGCGACGATGGGCTTCGATTCCACGCCGCCGGTTCCTGTGATCGACAAGGGAATCTCCCGTCCGATCGACGTGAGCGACTTCGTGGCCAACACCTTCTCCCGCGTCCAGGGTGTCGGCGTCAACTTCGACGGCGAGCTGAATGCCGTGAAGGGCGACTCCACGTACCTGTTCGACCGCACGCTTCGTCTGCAGGGTATCCTGCAGTCACGGCCGAGCGGTGGTGGACTCGACTTCCACCCGCTGAACACGGGCGCCAACTCGACGCTCCGGACACGGCTCGCGTTCGTCGCCTCGAGCGAGCCGGTCATCGATGTATTCGATACGTATTGCTATCGCAAGATCGCGTCGATCCCGATCCGCGACCCGATCATCGGTCCGGTGCGCGCCACGACGCGTCCGAATGGCCAGCTGGTGCTGGTCGGCGCGACGATCCGCGGAGTAACGGTGGTGGCACTGCCTGACAATTTCACGACGACCTGTCAGTAACCGTCGCCGAACGCAGTCGATCGCGCAGACTGAACGGCACGGCCCCGGGGCATTCGCTCCGGGGCCGTGTTGCGTTGGCCCCGCCGCATGATGAAACGTTCGTGCGTCACAACGCTCCCATCGAGCGGTGTCGCGTCATACGTTGTGACACGGACCTCGGAGCCACCGGCGTCCATCCGTCTGCTTCGTACACTCATGCTCCGCTTTACCACCGCCGGCGAATCACATGGTCCGGCGCTCGTCTCGATCCTCGAAGGCATGCCCGCCGGCGTTCCGCTACTGGCGGGCGACGTCGACACCGACCTCGCCCGCCGTCAGCAGGGCTATGGACGCGGGCGCCGCATGCAGATCGAAACCGATCGCATCGAGTTCCTGTCCGGCGTGCGCGCTGGCGAGACCCTCGGCTCGCCGATCTCGATGCTGATCCGCAACAGCGACTGGAAGAACTGGCTCGAGATCATGGATCCGGCACCGCGCGAGGCCGACGCTGACGGACCGCGGAAGCGGCAGGTGACCCGGGTGCGTCCGGGGCACGCGGACCTCACCGGACTGCTCAAGTACGATCGCACCGATGCCCGAGATATTCTCGAGCGCGCGTCGGCTCGCGAGACGACCGCGCGCGTGGCCTCAGGGGCGGTCTGCCGCGTGCTTCTGCGCGAACTGGGCATCCAGGTCGGTTCGCACCTCGTGCACCTTGGCGGGGTTGATGCGGCCCGTCCCGCGGTGATGCCAAGCGACATCAACGCCGCGTCCGATGCGTCGCCGCTGCGCACACTCGATCCCGCCGCCGAGGCGGAAATGATCACGCGCATTGACGCCGCCAAGAAGGAAGGCAACACGCTTGGTGGCATCTGCGAAGTCGTCGTCACCGGCTTACCGGTCGGCCTCGGGTCGCACGTATCGTGGGACCGACGACTTGATGGGCGACTCGGCCAGGCCATGCTGTCCATCCCGGCGGTGAAGGGTGTCGAGATCGGGCTCGGCTTCGAGACGGCTCGCCGCACCGGCGCCGAGGTGCACGACGAGATCGAGGCCGCGCCGGGGAACACCCGCATGGGCCATGTGCGTCGGAAGACGAATCGCGCGGGTGGCACCGAAGGTGGCATGACGACCGGCGAGGAACTGGTCATCCGAGTGGCCATGAAGCCCATCTCGACACTGATGCGTCCGCTTGGTACGGTTGATGTCGCCACTGGACAGGCGGCCTCGGCCGTTGCGGAACGAAGCGACGTCACGGCGGTACCGGCGATGGGGGTGATCGCCGAAGCGATGGCCGCTTTCGTGCTGGCCGATGCGCTGTTGGAAAAGTTCGGCGGCGATTCGCTGGGTGAGCTGCGTCGGAACGTCGACGCCTATCTGGCCCGCCTCGACGAGCGGGTGGGGTGACCCAGCCGGCCGGCCTTCAGATCGATGGGCATCTCGTGCTCGTCGGGCTGCCGGGATCCGGCAAGTCCACCGTCGGGCGTGCGGTCGCGAAACGTCTGTCGCGTCCGTTTCTGGATTTCGATGCCGAGATCGAGAAGCGGGAGGGCCTGTCGGTGGCCCGCATCTTCGCCGAACGAGGAGAAGCGGCGTTCCGGAAAGTAGAATATGCCCTCACGCTGGAACTGGCGGCGGCGCCACCGATGGTGCTTGCGCCAGGGGGCGGCTGGGTGACCATTCCCGGCGCCATGGCACTCCTGCGTCCGCCGGGGCGTATCATTCATTTACAGATTTCCCCGAAGGAGGCGCTGCGACGTCTCACCCGGTCCCGGATCGTGCGGCCGTTGCTCGCTCAAGCGGACCCGGCTATGGCCATGCAGTCACTCTGGGACCGGCGATCTGGGCTGTACGCCCTAGCCGACGTGACTGTAAACGTGGAAGCTGTTGATTCACAACGACTTATTGATTCTGTGGTGGCGCTTGCCCACGACGGGACTCTGGGGATAGGTTAGGCGATGAACGATCGGTGGACGCCTGTCATCGATGATTTGCGCGAACGATTCGCGGCCGACACGGATGTCGTGGAGGTCGAGGCGTATCTCTCGTTGCAAGGATATGACCGGCGACAGATTGGTGAGATCCTTTCACTTCTTTATAGCGATACTGCACCACCCCGCGGATCGGGTGGTTCTGAGATGTCGCGCCACGCGCCGCTCCGGGTTCAGGGGCCGCACGAGCGCGGACGGTTTACCGCCGAAGCCTGGGGCTACCTGGTCATGTTGGGTGGCTCCGGAGCGGTGAATCTCAACGATTTTGAGCAGTTGGTGGAGCGCGCGCTGGTCCATATCGACGGCCGCATCAACCTCGCGGACATCCGTGGTATCGCGGAGGACGTGGGGCTCGATGACGGGGCGATGGACGGCGAGCGCTCCCAGGTACACTGATCTGATGCCAATCAAGAAGGGCACGACCGCGGCGGCTACCAGCGTAGCCAAGCCCGCGGCGAAGAAAGCCGTCAAGAAAGTGGCCAAGAAGGCTGCCAAGAAAACGGTGAAGAAGTCCACAGCGACGGCCGCCAGCCCGGTCGTTGTGGCGACGCCTGTTCGCAAATCGGCCGCCAAAACGTCGGGCGTGTCCACTTCGAAGGCCGTCGCGAAAAAGGCCGCCTCGAAGACCGCCGTCAAGAAGGCCGCCAGCACCAAGGCCCGCAGCCGCTCGCGAATCGACGACGCCCCACCCGATGACGAAGAACCCGCGCCCGCCGGTGGTACGACGCTGGTCATCGTCGAGTCCCCGGCCAAAGCCAAGACAATCGGCAAGTACCTCGGAAAGGGCTTCACGGTGAAGGCCACGGTGGGTCACGTCCGAGATTTGCCCGCCAAGAAGCTTGGCATCGACATCGAGCATGGCTTCGCCCCCGACTACGTCACGATCGAGGGAAAGGAAGACATCCTCACCGAACTCAAGCGAGTCGCGAAGGGCGCCCGCGAGATCTTCATCGCCACCGACCCTGACCGCGAAGGTGAGGCTATCGGCTGGCACGTGGAGCAATACTTTACGCAGCCGCCCCGGTACGCCGTCACGGCGCCGATTCGCCGCGTGATGTTCCACGAAATCACGAAGGACAAGGTCAAGGAGTCGATGGCGAACCCGATGGATATCGACAACAAGAAGGTCGATGCCCAGCAGGCTCGTCGTGTCCTCGATCGCCTCGTGGGTTACAAGGCCAGTCCGGTGCTCTGGAAGACGGTGAAGAAGGGGCTCTCGGCCGGTCGCGTGCAGACCGTGGCGCTGCGCATCATCGTGGAGCGCGAACGCGAGATCCGCGCGTTTACGCCGGTCGAGTACTGGAGCATCGCGGCCGATCTGCAGAAGGGCACGCAACCGTTCACCGCGAAGCTGCATCAGATCGACGGCAGCAAGCCGGAGATCCCGACGGGCGATGAGGCCGAGCGCATTCTCGCCGACCTCAAGGGCCGCACGCAGTTCACCGTCACCGAAGTCAAGCGTCGCGAGAAGCGGAAGAATCCGGCAGCCCCGTTCACCACGTCCACGCTGCAGCAGGAAGCCGCCAAGAAGTTGGGCTTCGGCTCCAAGCGCACCATGCGTCTCGCGCAGGATCTGTACGAAGGCATCGACGTGGGTGGGGAAGAGGGCCAGGTCGGTCTCATCACCTACATGCGTACCGACTCGTCGCGTGTTTCCGAGACCGCGGCTGGCTCGGCGCGCGATTGGCTCAAGGCAGAATACGGCGACTCGTACCTAGCGGCCGGCATGCAGCTCTACCCGAGCGGCAAGGCGAACGCGCAGGACGCGCACGAAGGCGTGCGTCCGACCGACCCCACGCGCCGTCCCGATGATCGTCTCGCCAAGAAGCTGACGGCCGACCAGTTCAAGCTGTATGAACTGATCTGGAAGCGCTTCATCGCGTCGCAGATGGCTCCGGCCGTCTTCGATACCACGACGGTCGACTTCGACATCCCGACGCAGGGACGCGCGTACCTGTTCCGCGCCACGGGCTCCGTCATCAAGTTCGACGGTTTCCTCACGCTCTATCGCGAAGCGCGCGAAGAGGGCGACGGCAAGGCGCTCGAAGACGAGCAGGCGTTGCCGTACCTCGAGCTCAACGAGTCGGTACCGGTCAAGGCGATCACGCCGACGCAGCACTTCACCGCTCCGCCGCCGCGCTTCTCCGAAGCCTCGTTGGTCAAGGAGCTCGAACGCCTCGGTATCGGTCGTCCGTCCACGTACGCGTCGATCATCTCGGTGCTGGCCGAACGGCGCTATGTGTTGCTCGAACAGCGCCGCTTCTTTCCCACGCCCTTGGGCGAGACGGTGGAGAAGGTCATGGTCAAGAAGTTCCCCGCCATCTTCAACGTGCAGTTCACGGCGCAGATGGAAGGGGAACTCGACAAGATCGCGGACGGCGAGCTGGGGTGGGTGCGCGCGCTCACCGACTTCTGGACGCCGTTTCAGGCGACACTCAACGACAACGATCTCGACGTCCTGATCGGCGAAGCGTACGACCTGTCGGCGCTCGCCACCGAAAAGTGTCCCGACTGCGGCGGCAAGCTGGTGGCCAAGGGTGGATTTTTCGGACCGTTCGTGGCCTGTGAGAATCATCCCAAGGCGTGCAAGTACACGCGCCCGATCAAGGGCGAGAAAAAGCCGGCCGAGCTCACGAAGTACATGTGTCAGGAGTGCGGCGAACCGATGGTGGTGCGTCACGGTCGCTCGGGTGACTTCCTCGGCTGCTCCAAGTTCCCGAAGTGCCGTGGCACGCGCAGCATGCCCACCGGCGTGAAGTGTCCCAAGGACGGCGGAGAAATTGCCGAACGGCGCAGCAAGAAGCGCGGGAAGGCGTTCTACGGTTGCGAGAATTATCCGAACTGCGATTTTGTGGTCTGGGATAAGCCCGTGGCCGAGACGTGTCCGGAGTGCGGGTACGTGGGGGCTGAGGCCAAGAGTAACAAGACCCGCGGCGCGTTCCGGAAGTGTCTCAAGTGCGCGAACGAGTGGGATGTGCCGAGCCCGGACGAAGCCGAGTTGGTGGCCGAAGTCGCCTGATTCGGCGTGCGTTGGATAGATCGTGGAACGGTCGCACTGGCATTGATGCCTGGTGCGGCCGTTTTGCTGTGGGCTTCGGGCTGTGGGCTGTGGTGTGCGCGAGACGCCCGGCCCGACCCGTGGGATCCCCTTGGCGAAATTGCTGCGGGGGTGGCCGTGCGCCTGTCGCTGCGCTCCGGCGCCGGCGTCACCCCCGCAGAGATTCGCCGCGGGGACCCGCGGGCCGGGACGGGCTGCGTCGAACGCGTACCACGACCCCGCCGAACGCACCGAAGGTCGTCGTGGCGGCAAAGTGCGCGAGGTCCCTTCCCTTGACGCCGACGACTGCCCCGCGGCTCGCCGTGGTCCCTCCCCGCCGCCGATCTGCGCTGGTCAGGCTCGGCCATGCGTGTGTCGCGCGCACGGACCACCGCGGCGGCGCACACGAGCGCTGGTGCGCCTCCCACCCCCGTGTAGCTCGTTCGGCACGGGGACGCCCCGCCGCCGCCGCTGCGTGGGCGCCGTGATCCCATGGCTCGGCACCGACGTCCGACCGCACGCGCAGCAAGCGGCGAAGGGGTGCTCCCCGATGCCGCACGAGCGTCCACACCGACCGAGCCGCCGCGCGCACCACGAACCCAAGTAAAGCGCGAGCCGTTAGACTACACGCATGGCATCCAACGAAGTGCATGTGATCGGCGGCGGGCTCGCCGGAAGTGAAGCCGCGTGGCAGCTCGCTGAGCGCGGGCACGCGGTGGTGATCAGTGAAATGCGCCCCGTGCGCGGCACCGCCGCGCATCGCACCGAGAAGCTCGGTGAGCTCGTGTGTTCGAACACGTTCAAGAGCACCGAGACCACCAACGCGCACGGCCTGCTGAAGGCCGAGATGCGGCAGCTGGGTTCATTGATTCTCGACTGCGCCGATGAGTCGCGCGTGCCGGGTGGTTCGGCGCTCACCGTCGACCGCGAAATCTTCTCACAGCATGTACACGATCGCATCCATGCACACCCGCGCATCCGCGTGTCGCGCGAGGAAGTCACGGCGCTCCCCGATGTCGGCATCATCGCGACCGGACCGCTCACGTCCGATGCGTTGGCCGATGCCATCCGCGCGCGGCTCGGTGTCGAGTCGCTCGCGTTCTACGATGCGATTGCGCCCGTCGTCTCGCTCGAGTCGATCGATCAGAACATTGCGTTTCGGGCCTCGCGCTGGGGCAAGGAAACGATGGACGGCGCCGGTGAGGAAGGGGCGTATCTCAACTGCGCCTTCACGCGCGACGAGTACGAAGCCTTCATCGACGCGCTGACCACCGCCGACCAGTTCACCGCGCACGAGTTCGACGCCGTGCCGTACTTCGAGGGGTGCATGCCCATCGAAGAGATGGCGCGGCGCGGACGGGAGTCGTTGCGCTTCGGGCCGATGAAGCCCATCGGATTGCAGGACCCGCGCTCCAACTCGCGTCCGCATGCCGTCATGCAGCTGCGTATGGAAGATCGGGGCGGCCGCATGTGGAATCTGGTCGGCTTTCAGACGCGGCTCCGTATCCCGGAGCAGGCACGGGTATTCCGCATGATTCCCGGCTTGGCCGAAGCGGAGTTTCTGCGCTTCGGCTCCATTCACCGCAACTCATACGTGAACGCGCCCGCGGCGCTGTCGTCGCACTTGTCGCTGCGCGACGCGCCGCAGCTGATGTTCGCCGGACAGATCACCGGCGTCGAAGGCTACACCGAAAGCAGCGCCACCGGTCTTTTGGCCGGCATCAACCTCGCGCGGCAGATGGAGGGACGCGAGCCGGTCGTGCCGCCGCCCGCCACGATGATGGGCGCCCTGTATCGCTACATGCGCGAAGCCGACCCCAAGCACTTCCAGCCGATGAACGCGAACTTCGGGTTACTCGACGACCTCGAAGGTGTCGCGCCGAAGCTCTTGAAGGACAAGGCCAAGAAGCGCGAGCTGTTCGCGGAGCGCGCGCTCACGGCGATGTCCGCGTGGCGTGACGATGCGGGCATCGTTCCGACGGCCATTCGCGGGTGATGCGCCAATGAGTGACGAGGTCGCGCCCGCCGAACCGGCGGTGCCGGACACGGCCCTCCCCGATCAGGCACTCCCCGCCGAGATCGACGAATTCCTCGTCCATCTCACGAAAGAGCGCGACCTCTCGCCCAATACCACGTCCGCGTACCGTCGCGATCTGCGCGAATTCTCCACTTGGTTGGCCAGCACGCGCGGCATCAACGGGTGGAAGTGGAACGAGCTCGGACGCACGGAGATCCGCGGCTTCATGGCGCACTGCACGCGCCGCGGACTCGCCAAGCGTTCGGTCGCGCGACAGCTCTCGGCCGTGCGCAGCTTCTATCGCTGGTTGCACCGCGATGAACGCGTCGACGTGAATCCGGCGCGAGCCGTCAAGTCACCGCGATTGCCGCGCACACTCCCGGCGTATCTCGACAAACGGCAGGCCGACACACTACTCGAACACGCCGCGACGCGCGCCCAGAGCCTCGAGTTCACCGACGTGCGCAATCTCGCGATGCTCGAGCTGTTCTACTCGAGCGGCCTCCGACTCTCCGAACTGCGCGGCATCGACCTCGGCGATCTCGATCTCGTCGCCCAGCAGGTGAAGGTGCGTGGCAAGGGCCGCAAAGAGCGCATCGTTCCCCTTGGTGATCACGCCCAGCGCGCACTGCGCAACTATCTCGTGAGGCGCGACGCCCTGCTCGCGAAGCTCAAAGACAGCGCCAAGAAGCCTGCGCGCGGTGCGGTGTTTCTGAGCGAACGCGGCGGGCGCATGAGCCCACGTGCTATTCAGCACGCCGTCGCGCAGCTACTCTCCGCCGTCGACGAAGGGGCAGGGCTCAGCACGCACTCACTGCGTCATAGTTTCGCCACGCACCTGGTTGATGGCGGTGCGGACCTGCGCGCCGTACAGGAACTGCTCGGTCACGCCAGCATCAGCACCACGCAGATCTACACGCACACCAGCGTCGAGCGCCTCAAAAAGGTCTATAGGCAGGCGCACCCGCGCGCCTGAGTTTTCTGTGTGTGACGGCGGTGTGCTTTCGGCTTTGGTCGTGGTGCGTGCGGTGGCCGGTTTGGGCGCGCACGCCGCGTCGACCCGTGAGGAACTCCCCGTCGGCTTTTCTGCGGGGTGCATCGTGGGCGTGCCGCGAGAGTGCAGCGCGGCCCTCGCAGAGAGCCGCCGTGGAGCCCCACGGGCCGAGCGGCTACACTCGCAGTGGTGGTCGGGAATCACGCCCGCGTCGTTTGCAGTCAGACCCGCCCCTCAGAGGGGCTCCGGCGCGCGGTTACGGGGGTGAGTAAGCGCGGGGAACCACGAGCAGACGAAAAGCCCGACGGCAATCACGGTGACGACGCGCGCGCGACACGACGCCTCCGTATGCACGCCACCCTCGAGCCCCGAGCAGTGTGCTCCCCCAGCCCCAGGTAGGTCGGCGGTGCACCTCCCTGCAGCCGCCTCTGCGGGCGGCCGCTCCTCACCCGCGCGGCGCACCGGCGCGTCCCGCCCGCAGCAAGCGGCGAAAGGGAGGTGCATCGCCGACCATCACCCATCCGCAAGCACACCATCAACTCAAAACTCAAACCGGTGTGCCACCAGACAAAACAGTGACCGCGCGAGCGGCATCGAGGTTCCCGCCGCAGAGAACAATGCCGACCGTGCGTCCCGCCAGTCGCGGCGCCAGCAGGTGCAAGCCGGCCAGCCCCGTCGCGCCCGACCCTTCGGCCAGATTGTGCGTGAATCGCCACAAGTCGCGAACGGCCTGCGCGATGGCCGCTTCGCTCACCACCACGAACTCCTCGAGTCCGTGGCGCAGCGCGGGGAACGTGAGCTCGTACGTCGAACCCGTCGCGATCCCTTCGGCGAACGTCTGCACCGGCGCCCCCGAACGTGGCACGCCGTCGTGCCATGCATCATGCTGCGCCGACGCGCCGATGCTCTGCACCGCGTAGACTTCGAGATCGGGCTTGAGTACATCGCGCACGACGGCCGCTCCAACCGCTTGCGAGCCGCCGCCCAGCGCAATGATGATCGCGTCGAGATCCGGCGTCTGCTCCAGAAATTCCGCGGTCATCGTGGCGGCACCGGAAATCACCTCGTGGTGATTCGTCGAGTGTACCAACGTCTTGCGATCGCGCTCGGCCAACTCGCGACACGCTGCCACCGTGTCGTCGTAGCGATCGCCCACCTCGATCAGCGTGGCCCCCAGACCGCGAATGGCCGCGCTCTTCTCCGAGTTGTTGCCACGAGGCACGCAGATGGTGACCGACACCCCTCGTTGCGCGCCCGACCACGCGAGTCCAAGCCCGTGGTTGCCGGTCGTGGCGGCGATCACGCCACGGGCCGCGTCCTCGTCTGATAGCGCCATGATCGACGAGGTCCCGTTTCGCACCTTGAAGCTGCCCGTCGGCAGGTGATTCTCGTGCTTCACGAGCACGCGGATGCCGTGTCCGACGAGCTCGTCCAATGGCGGGTAGTGCCGGACCGGGGACGGGTCCAGATACCGGCGCAACCGAACGCGGGCGGCCAGTACGTCGTCGTAGGTGATGGGGTACATTCCTCAAATATGCCTCTCCCAATCATTCGAGCTACCACCATCCTGGCGGTGCGTCGCAACGGACGCGTCGCCATCGGCGGCGACGGGCAGGTGTCCGTTGGCGATACCATCGCCAAGTCGCAGGCCGTCAAGGTTCGTCCCCTCAAGGGCGGCCGTGTGATCGCCGGTTTCGCCGGTTCCGTAGCCGACGCGATTACGCTCTTCGAGAAGTTCGAGGAGAAGCTCGATCGCTTCCCGGGCAATCTCCCCAAGGCTGCGGTCGAACTGGCCAAGGAATGGCGCAGCGATCGCGTATTGCGTCGTCTCGAAGCCATGCTGATCGTGACTGACGTCGATCACGGCTTCATGTTGAGCGGCAACGGGGAACTCATCGAGCCCGACGACGGCATTCTCGCCATTGGTTCCGGCGGTGCCTACGCGCAGGCGGCCGCCCGCGCGCTCGTGCGCGAAACGGCGCTCTCGCCAGCCGAAATCGTGCAGAAAGCCCTTACGATCGCCGGGGAGATCTGCATTTACACGAACACCAATATCACGGTGCTCGAACCGACCGCCTAACCGGTCGCTACCGCCGGCGGACAACTCGGCGTCGCAGAGACATCCCCGAAAGCGACGACGCTCGTTAGCGTTCGGCATGCCCTCACCTCGCACCCAACAGGCAATTGCTCGGCTCGCCGACCTCACGCCGCGGCAGATCGTGGCGGAGCTGGATCGCTATATCGTCGGCCAGGCCGATGCCAAGAAATCGGTGGCGATCGCGCTGCGCAATCGGTGGCGCCGTCAGAGGGCGCCGGAAGCGATCCGCGAGGAGATCTCGCCCAATAACATCATCCTCATCGGCCCAACTGGCGTGGGGAAAACCGAGATCGCGCGGCGTCTGGCGAAGCTGTCGGGGGCACCGTTCACGAAGGTGGAGGCCTCGAAGTTCACCGAGGTCGGCTACGTAGGGCGTGATGTCGAATCCATGGTGCGCGATCTCATCGAGAGCGCCATCGACATGGTGCGCACCGAGCGTGAGTCGGAAATCGAGGACCTCGCCAACGAGAAGGTTGACGATCGGCTGCTCGACCTGCTGCTGCCGGTACCTCCCGTCGCCACCGGTGACGCGCCGGAGGTGAAGGCTGAGCATGACGCGGCGCTGGAGCGCCACAAGCGCACGCGCGACAAGCTGCGCCTGCTGTTGTTGGATGGTCAACTCGACGGCCGTGAAGTCGAACTCGAGGTCACGCAGTCAGGCCCCGGGATGCCCGGCATGGCCACCCCCGGTGGCAACGAGGGGATGGAGAGCATGGCCGAGTGGTTTCGTGACATGATGCCCAAGAAGAAGAAGCGCCGCACGGTTAAGGTGAGCGAGGCGCGTCGCATTCTGCTCGATGAAGAACTCGAGAAGCTGATCGATCTCGACGACATCACCGACGATGCGCTCGAACGCACCGAGGCGATGGGGATCATCTTCCTCGACGAGATCGACAAGATCGCCGGCGAGCGAGGGCAGGGAGGTGGTCCCGATGTGTCGCGAGAAGGTGTGCAGCGCGATCTGCTGCCGATCGTGGAAGGGTCGAACGTGCAGACGAAGTACGGGATGGTGAAAACCGATCACATCCTGTTCATCGCTGCCGGCGCGTTTCACGTGTCGAAGCCCAGCGACCTCATTCCGGAGCTTCAGGGCCGCTTCCCCATTCGCGTGGAGCTCAAGCCGCTCACCGAGCAGGACTTTGTGCGCATCATGACGGAGCCTGAGAACGCGCTTACCAAGCAATACGCGGCGCTGGTTGAAGCCGACGGCGCGTCGCTGGAATTCAAGGATGATGGCATCGCCGAACTGGCGCGGGTGGCCACGCGGGTAAACGAGCGGATGGAAAACATCGGCGCGCGCCGATTGCACACCGTGATGACGACCCTGTTGGAAGACGTGCTGTTCGACTTGCCCGACCGCGGGAAGGATGCCGTGATCGTGGATGCGGCAATGGTGCGGGAGCGACTGAAGTCGATCAGCGAAGACGAGGATTTGCGGAAGTACATCCTGTAAAGCGCGGCTCAAGGCGCTTCAAACGGCTTCAAGGGGTCAGAGTCGTTGTACGCCCGTGAACGACTCGGTCCCCAGGTAGCCAGAACCCGTGAACCGACCCAAAAGCGTGGG
>NZ_JANPLK010000041.1 GCF_031426495.1 Gemmatimonas sp.
ACGACGCTCCCGCCCGATACTGCACCCACACCACGTTCTTCTCCGCCCTCGATAGCCCCGGTCGACCTCGCTCCACCATCTCGTTGCTCCAGTGAGTGTGTGCAACTACGCCCTGTTGCACTCACTGGTTGAATCCGCCACCGTCAACATTGACCTCGCACGCAAAGGCTGCCCGCGCGCGCCTTCTCACCGGCGACCCGTCAATGTCCACCGAACTCCCTGCGTTCCTAGGATTGGAATCGAACACCCGCGATTCCGGCGACACCCCGCACAACGCAGCCGCGTTGCTTGCGCTCGGCGATGCGTTCTTTCGGCGTGACCAGGTCGACGAAGCGGCGGCGGCGTACCGCGACGCGCTCCGACTCGAGCCGGATTGCATCGATGCCGCGAATACGCTTGGCGTGATCCTGGCAGGCCGCGGTGAGCATACCGAGGCCATGCAGCTCTTTCGCCGGCTGATTCGTCTCGATCCAAGTTTTATTCACGCCCGTCAGAATCTGGCCCAGGTGTGCATTGCGGCCGGTCGCATGCAGGAAGCGTTGGAGCACTGCCTGGAGGGACGTCGGCTGGACCCCGACAACGTGGCAATTCGAGGAATGTGTGGCGTGGTCTACCGGGCGCTGGGTCACGTCGACGAGGCCCGGGAACTCTATCAACAGTGGTTTGCTGACGATCCGAACGATGCCGCGGTCCGCCATTATCACGCGGCGTTCAGCGGGGCCGACGTTCCGACGGTCGCATCGGCGGACTACGTTCGAGAGGTGTTCGACCCGTTCGCGATCAATTTCGAGGACACGCTAGCTCGGCTCGATTACGCGGCACCGCAGCTGTTGGGGGCCTACCTCGCGCACTTGCTCGGTGCGCCGAACGCACAATGGCGCATCGCCGACGCCGGTTGTGGGACCGGCCTGTGCGCACCGTTCCTCCGGCCCTATGCCAGCGAGCTGACCGGCATCGATTTGTCGCCCCGGATGCTGGAACAGGCATTCGCCAAAGGCGTGTACGACGCGCTGCACGAAGGCGAACTGGTGGAGTTCTTCGGCGCTCGCCCACAGTCGTTCAACGTGATCGTGTCCGCCGACACGCTCTGCTACTTCGGTGCTCTTGAGCGCTTCGCCGAGACGGCCCGAGGCAGTCTCACCGATGGTGGCTGGTTGCTGTTTACCGTCGAGACGCTCACCGACGAGGCGCACGTTGATCACGCGGAGAGCCCGCCGTGGAGGTTGCAGCCCCACGGCCGGTACTGTCATCAGCGGAGCTATGTCGAAGCGACGCTGACCGACAGCGGCTTCGACGTGACTGAGATAGAGCAGGTGGTACTTCGACGTGAGGCGGGTCAGCCTGTGAACGGCTGGCTGGTCACGGCACGCGCACGGTGAACACTCAGACCATCATGTCGTCTCACACCCAGTCCACGCACAGCAACTCCGCCTGCGCCAGCACCGTCTTCACTGCCTCTTCCTGAAGATCCGGTGGATAGCCGAAGCGGTTCAAGATCCGCTTCACCATGACCCGGATCCTCGCTCGGGCGCTCTCGCGCAGCGTCCAGTCGATGCTCACGCTCTTCTTCACCTGCGTGATCAGCTCGGCCGCAATGACCTTGAGCTTGTCGTCGCTCATGGCCTGCTTGGCGCTGCTGTTCGACGCCAATGCGTCATAGAAGGCCAGCTCATCATTCGTGAGGCCCATGGCCTCACCGCGTTTGGCGGCTGAGTCGACTTCCTTGGCCAGCGCGATCAGCTCTTCGATCACCTGCATCGTGGAGATCGCGCGGTTGTGGTAGCTGTTCAGCGTCTTCTTGAGCTTCTCGCTGAAGACCTGCGCCTGCACGAGGTTGTGCTTTGACCGCACCTTCAGCTCGTCTTTGAGCAGCTTCTCGAGCAGATCGGCCGCCACGTTCTTGTGCTTGAGTCCACGCACCTCGGCAAGGAACTGATCACTCAGAATGCTGATGTCCGGCTTGGCGAGACCCGCCGCCGTGAACACGTCGATCACTTCGCCTTCGGTGGTGATCGCGCTGCTCACTAATTGGCGGATAGCCGCATCGATCTGCTCGGGGCTCTTGCGGTTGTTGCTCGTCTGTTTGCCGAGCGCCGCCTGCAACGCCTGAAAGAAACTGACGTCGTCGCGAATGGCGGTGGCCTCGTCACTGGCGGCGCAGAGGGCAAAGGCGCGCGACAGCTCCATGAGCAGCTGCGCCCATCGTGACTTGCCGTTCTCTTGCTCGAGGATGTGCTGCTGGCCGGCGGGAATGAGCGCCAAGCGCTGCGCCGGTGTGCCGGTGGTCCACGTCTCCCACGCGAGGCCATGCATCATGTCGCACGCCGCGCCGTGCTTCTCCAGCATCACCGAAATCGCCTGAGTGGTATCGAAGGTCGGGTTGCCTTGGCCGCCGCTCTCGGTGTATGTGGCCAGCGCACGCTTGAGTTGATCGGCCAGCCCGAGGTAGTCCACCACCAGCCCGCCCGGCTTGTTGCGGAACACGCGATTCACGCGGGCGATGGCCTGCATCAGGCCATGTCCCTGCATCGGCTTGTCGGCATACATCGTGTGCAGGCACGGCGCATCGAAGCCGGTGAGCCACATGTCGCGCACGATCACGATGCGAAACGGATCCTTCGCATCCTTGAACCGGTTGGCCAGTTTGCGCCGCTTGTCCTTCCCGCGAATGTGTCGTTGCCAGTTCGGGCCGTCGTCCGCACTGCCGGTCATCACCACCTTTACCACAAGCGCGCGCTGTTGCTCGGCGTCGGCATCATCGTTCACCGCGCTGGCCCACTCGGGGCGTATGGCGACAATCGCGTCGTACAAATCGACCGCGATGCGACGGCTCATGCAGACGACCATCGCCTTGCCGTCCATCGCTTCGATCCGCTTCTCGAAGTGCGTGACCATGTCGGCGGCGATCAGCGCGATGCGCTTGGGGTCGCCCACCAGCGCCTCGAGCGCAGCCCACTTGCTCTTGAGCTTCTCCTTGCGGGTTTGCTCTTCGCCTTCGGTGATCTCCTCGAACTCGGCGTCGATTCGCGGCAAGGCGGCCGCGTTGAGCGCGAGCTTGGAGATGCGGCTCTCGTAGTAGATCGGCACCGTGGCGTGATCGGCCACCGCGCGTTGGATATCGTAAATTGAGATGTAGTCGCCGAACACGGCGCGCGTGTTGGCGTCGCTCTGTTCGATGGGCGTACCGGTAAAGCCGATGAACGACGCGTGGGGTAAGGCATCGCGTAGGTTGCTGGCAAAACCGTAGGTCATCTCACCAGTCTTCTCGTTCACCTTTCCGGCGAAGCCGTACTGGCTGCGATGCGCTTCGTCGGCGATGACCACGATATTCTGACGGGTGCTGAGCTCCGGCATGGCCTCGCCGCGCTCGGGCATGAACTTCTGGATGGTGGTGAACACCACACCGCCGCTGGCGCGGTTCAGCAACTCCTGCAGATGTTCACGCCCGGTCGCTTGCACCGGCGTTTCGCCGAGCAGCTCGGTGCAGCGTAGGAACTGCCCGAACAGCTGATCGTCGAGATCGTTGCGGTCGGTGAGCACCACCAGCGTGGGACTCCGCATGGCCGGGTGTCGTACCACGCGCGCGGCGTAAAACAGCATCGAGAACGACTTGCCGCTGCCTTGCGTATGCCACACCACACCGGCGCGACGGTCGCCCGCTTTGCCGCCCTTCATGGCGCCGGCCCAGTACGTGCCGGTGGTGCCATGGACCTGGTCGCGGCGCACGTTCATCCCGCTGGCGCGGACGGTCTCTTCAACGGCGGCGTTCACGGCATGGAACTGGTGATAGCCGGCCAGAATCTTGTGTACGGACCCGTTGTCGGGATCTTCCTCGAACACAATGAAGTGCTGCAGCAAGTCGAGGAAACGCTGCTTCTCGAACACGCCGCGCACGAGCGTTTCCAGTTCCAGCGCCGACTTCGAGGCGTCACCATCGCCATCGATGGTGCGCCACACCTTGAACCACTCCTGATTGGCCGTGACCGACCCGATGCGCGCCTGCAACCCGTCACTCACGACCAACGCGGCGTTGTACTGTAGCAGCGACGGAATCTCCGCCTTGTACGTCTGCAGCTGGGCGTAGGCGCTCCAGATCGTGGCGTCTTCGTCGGCCGGGTTCTTGAGCTCCACGAGCCCCAGGGGCAAGCCATTCACGAACAGCACGATGTCGGGACGACGCGTGTGATGCGCTTCGATCACCGTGAACTGATTCACCGCGAGCCAATCGTTGGCACTCGGATTGGCGAAGTCCACGAGCCGCGCGTGGTCGCCGGCGATGCTGCCGTCAGCGCGCGGATACTCCACCGGCACGCCATCGCGCAGCCACGTGTGGAAGGTGCGATTGGTTTGCGTGAGCGAGGGCAGGGCCACGCGCAGCACCTTTCGGAGTGCTTCGTCACGCGCGTCGGCGGGGATGGCGGGATTCAGTCGTGCGATGGCGTCGCGCAGGCGCTGTACGAGAACGACATCGGTGAAGCCATCGCGTTCGGCCGCCGGTTCACCGGGGGCGATGTGTGGCCCGTGGCCGATGGCGTAGCCGAGTTCCCCGAACCACGCGAGGGCGGCCTCTTCGACGATGGCTTCATTCAGGGTCATTGTTTGCGCGGCTTGGACTTCTTCGGTGCGGTCGACTTCGGTAGTGCCTTCATGTCGGACACGGCCTTTTCGAAGTCGGCGTCCACCGCACGTGGTTGGGTATCGAGCCACTGTCGGTAGCGCGCGTACTCGATTTCGGCCTTCGCCTTGGCCTGCTCGGCGGAAATGCCTCCGGTATGGTCGAGCAGCTGGTGGTCGGCGATGCTGAGAAACTCATCGAGCTTCGCAATCCAGTCGCGCATCGTCATCACCTTCCGCTGCATCGCCCGCAGTTCCGCGAATTCGAGGAACGCGTTAACGATGCGGTTCAGCGTGCCCAGTTCGCGTTCGTCGAGGTAGTTCTTGGCCACCGACACATCTTCCTTGCGGATGATACCGCCTGGACGTGTGGACGTGAGACCCATATGCGGCTTGCTGGCATCGACGCGGGCGTGAATGACCTCGGCAGCGGTCTGCCCGTGCGCTGCCCAGTGCATCTTGTTCTGCACGGTGGCGAAGAACTGTTGCGAGATCTCCACGTGGGGCGTGTAGTCCACGCTCGTCGCATAGATGTCCAGCACCTTCTGGTGGAAGCGTCGCTCGGACGAACGAATGTCGCGAATGCGCTCAAGCTGTTCGTCGAAGTAGTCCCGTTGGCCCTTCCCCGGCGGATTCTTGAGACGCTCGTCATCCATGGTGAAGCCTTTCACCAGGTACTCGCTCAAGCGGCCCAGAGCCCATTGGCGGAACTGGGTGCCCCGGTGACTGCGAATACGGAAGCCGACGGCAAGAATGGCATCCAGGTTGTAGTGTTCGATCTCGCGGGTGACCTCTCGACGGCCCTCGGTTCGAACTATCCGGAGTTTCCGGATAGTTGCCGAATGGTCGAGCTCGCCCTCGGCGAAGATGTTCTGGAGATGCTCATTGATCGTTCGGACATCCTTGTCGAAGAGGTCCGCGAGCACCGCCTGTGACAGCCACACTGTTTCATCCTCGAAGCGGCACTCGATGCGGGTTCGGCCGTCCTCTGTTTGATAGAGGATGAGGGCGGAGCTTGGTTCGGGAGGGAGGGTCATGCGAAGGCCTCCATCTTTGATGCCGTGGCCAACCCTGCATCGTGGTCGACTTTGGTGAGGCGGAGTTCCCCGCTGAGGAGTTTGGGGAGGAGGGTGTCGCGAAGGGTGGCGAGGGTGCGGGATTGAACTCGCTGCGCGACGATCTGGTCGACTAGCGGTGCCAGTATTTCAGTCATCGCTTCAAGTAGCGGCCGAGGGGGAACTAATACCTTTGCCCCGCTGAGGTGCCCACGCTGAATGTGCCCCATTGTCGTGGCTTTGTCGGCTGCGATCAAACGGAATTCCTCAAGGTGTTGGCGCGTCCAAAGATAGTAGAACCACTTCGGGAACTCCGCCGAGGTGACTTTGAACAGATGCTGATTCAGAGCGCCGGCACCGCCACACCACAATTCGACTTCCAAGCTACCAGACCACGAGAACAACACGTCTCCATCCTCGACGACGTACGCTGAGGGTAGGTCAGCGCTGCAGAGCTCTGCCCCGACGGAATCGCCCTTACGAAGCTGAGCGATCTTGATAACCGGCAGAGTTGCACCATCACGCGGTGGATACTTCTGGAGCGCGAGCCCATTGAGGAAATGGGCCGCTTTGTCGAGACTGCGCAGTTCCCAACCCGAAGGTGCATGGCCGATCTCGGCTTCTGCAAACGAATCCGGAAAAAGTGCAGCAGTCGTTTTATCAAGTCCGACGGGCGTGCGGCCATCGAGCTTGGCGCGAACGGGATCGAAGTCTACGAACCAGCTCTGAAACAGCGCGCGCGCCGTGGCCTCAAGCGTCGCGTTCATCCGCCGGTTCAACTCGATCTTGTCGTCCAGCGCGCCAAGGATCGCCGCGATTGCACGTTGATCGGCAATCGGAGGAAGCGTCACCGGAAGTGAACGAATCACACCTTCATTCAAGTTCGGCATTACCGCGCCCACGGCATGCTGCTTGAGCCAAAGCACCGATTCGTTTGCCGACAAGTAGAACGAAAGGAATTCGGGATCAATAGCTGCACTTGATACGCGGAGCAGAATCGCGCCGGTTCCGCACAACCATCCTTCTTCACGCTTCGTCACAACCGCCGACAAGCCTGTCGCCTGAACCCCGCGGCGAGCGAAAAGGATGTCGCCTGCCTTAAGGCGATGCCGCACTAGTCGTGCAGCAGTTTCCTCGGAGACTTCGGGAACTCCATTAATCCATAGTCGGCGTCGTCCGATGGCCTCAGTGGGAATAACCGGTACCCCGGAAGGCACGTAGTCGTATGAGTGAAGCTGCGATCCGAATGGTCCGGTCTGAGTGACCATCGAACCTTCGTCACACAGCGCCCCGATGGTGGTCGTGCTCCAGCCTCTAGCCGGCATATCCGATCGCCTCGAGGCCCGCGCGAATAACCCCTTCCAACTCCGCCGACTCCGCGAACTGCGCCTGCAGCTCCGCGACCAGCCGCGGCATCTTCTCCTCAAACGGCTCGCCCTCGTCGATCACTTCCTCTGCGCCCACATACCGACCCGGCGTAAGCACGTATCCGTGCGCTGCGATCTCCGTCGTCGTCGACGACTTGCAGAATCCGGTCATATTTTCGTACGCCACCGCAGGCGCCGAATCGCGCCAGCCGTGATACACACCCGTGATCTTATCCAGATCCGCATCCGTGAGCTCGCGGTGCACGCGATCGATCAGCGTGCCCATCTTCCGCGCGTCGATGAACAACGTCTGCCTGCGCCGATCACGAAATCCGCGCGCTTTGTCCGCGCCCTTGTCGCGCGTTACAAACCACAGGCACACCGGAATCTGCGTGCTGTAGAACAGCTGCCCCGGCAGCGCCACCATGCAATCCACCAAATCGGCATCAACAATGGCACGCCGTATCTCGCCTTCGCCGCTCTGACTCGACGACATGCTACCGTTCGCCAACACGAAGCCCGCCATGCCGTGCGGCGCCAAGTGGTGAATGAAGTGCTGCACCCACGCGAAGTTCGCGTTCCCCTTCGGCGGCACGCCGTACTGCCAGCGCACGTCGTCGTCTTTGCGGAACCAGTCGCTGTCGTTGAACGGCGGGTTGGCCAACACGTAGTCGGCGCGCAGATCGGGGTGCAGGTCGCGCCGGAAGGTGTCTTCGTGCTCGGGGCCGAAGTCGGCCTCGATGCCACGCAACGCCAGGTTCATCACCGCCAAACGGCGCGTGGTGGCGTTGCTCTCCTGTCCGTACACGCTGATGTCGCCGCGACGGCCGCCGTGCGATTCCACGAACTTTTCCGACTGCACGAACATGCCGCCCGAGCCGCAGGCCGGGTCATAAATGCGGCCCTTGTACGGCGCCAGCATTTCCACCAGGCAGCGCACCACGCAACTCGGCGTGTAAAACTGTCCGCCGTTCTTGCCTTCGGCGCTGGCAAAGCGCGTGAGAAAGTATTCGTACACGCGGCCGAGCAGGTCCACCGAGCGGTGCGTCTTCTCGCCTTCGCTGGCGGCGGTGAGCGCAATGGTGGCGATCACGTCGATCAACTCACCCAGGCGCTGTTTGTCGAGGGCGGGGCGGGCGTAGTCCTTGGGGAGCACACCCTTCAGGCGAGGGTTGTCGCGCTCGATCGCCACCATGGCGTCGTCCACCAACTTGCCGATGTTGGGCTGCTTGGCACTGGCCTGCAGGTGCGACCAGCGCGATTCGCCCGGCACCCAGAACACGTTTTCGGCCTTGTACTCGTCGGGATCTTCCGGATTGGCGCCGGCGTAGTCGCCGTCGCCCGAAAGCAGCTTGGTACGATGCTCCTCAAAGGTGTCAGAGATGTACTTGAGGAAAATCAGCCCCAGCACGACGTGCTTGTATTCCGCCGCGTCCATATTGTTGCGCAGCTTGTCGGCCGTGAGCCACAGCTTGGCCTCGAAGCCGATGTTCGCCGTGGAGCTGGAACTGTCCTTGGATTTCGTACGTGCCATTCGTCCCTGTTGGGCCAGTGTGAAGTTGCCCACCAACTTAGCCCCAGGGTCTGACCTTCGGACAGCGTAAGCGCGGCCCGACCGCTACAATCCTTTCATGCAACTTCGCTCCGATCTCACCTGTCCGGCCTGCGGTGCTGTCGAGCCGCTCGAGATGCCGACCGACGCCTGCCTCTTTTTCCACGAGTGCAGCGCGTGCAAGGTGCTCCTGCGGCCGAACGCCGGTGATTGCTGCGTGTTCTGTTCATTCGGCTCGGTGCCCTGTCCGCCGATCCAAGCGGGTAGCACGGACTGCTGCACTCCAGCGTCGAAACACCCCGAGTCACTCAGCGGGACGTGATCGTCCCCCAGTGAGCGTCAGCGACCGCTTACCGCCGATCGCGTCGCGTGTCGCGCTCCTTTTCGAACTTCGCGCGCTCCTCCTCAAGCATCACCTGCTGCAGGGAATCGGCACGCGTGCGCTGCTCGGGGTTCAATTGTTCTCTGGCCCGATCACGGAAGCTGTCCTGAATATCGGAGAGCTTGCTCATGACCGCGCGTACGGTATCCGACGCCCCGCCTCCTGGTCCACCGCCAGACTGCTCGCCATCGGGGCGTCCGCCGCCGCGCCCTGACCCCCCCGCGCCCCCGCCCATCCCGCCGGGAATACCTCCACCCATCCCACCGCCAGGCGCCGCACCACCGCCGCGACCGCCACGCTGCGGCATGTCGGCGAAGAGTTTATCGAGGTCCTTGAACAGCGGTTCCTGCATGTGCCGCATTTCCTTGCGCAGCGACTTGAAGGTTTCCTGCTGTGGCTTGGTGAGCTCGATCGGTTTCTTGCGATCCAGCAGGAACTCGATCGGGTCGGCCTTCTCGATCCGTTCGCGCGCCATCGCCGCTGGCGATTTCATACTGCCGCCCATGCCCGGGCCGCCTCTTCCCCCCATGCCGCCGCCGCGGCCACCGGCACCTCCGCCCATGCCACCGCCCCCCATTCCACCCATCTGGGCGGCCAGCACCGCGGGCGTGACAGTCGCTAGCGTACAGGCAAGCATGGACGCCGCTAGGAATCGACGACGGACAGAGACGTGATGAGCAGACATGGTCGAGAGGAGTAGAGTGGCAGCACGAGTCATCGATTGGCGACGCCTGTTCCAACATACCGGAGTCGTGCTCGTCGCCGCCTGTGCACGTAACACGGCCCCGGTGGCCAACCCCACGCGGGAGCCCGCCGCCGTCTCGGCACCCGCGTCGGGACCCACGCTGTCCAGCGACCTCGCCGTCGTTCCCGTGCGCGTGACGTACGTGCTCAGCGCCCTTACACCGTCACTCGATTCGCTCTTCCCGGTCAGTGACTCGCTGAGCGCCGCCCGCTGCGCGGCGATCGGCTTGGTGTGCCATCAGTACGTGTATCGACGCGAACCGCTGCGCCTGCGCGCCGAGGGACCGCAGCTTTTAATCGACACGAAGCTGGCCTATCGCGCCCGACTCGGCACCATCGGTGGCAGTGCCCGGGTCGCCAGCTGTGGCTACGCGCCGGAGGCCATGCGACGCGCCAGCACGTCCATGACGACCTCACTCTACTGGCGACGCGATTGGAAGATCGGTGCGCGTAACACGAAGCTGGTGGCCGCACTCGTGGACCGCTGCATGGTGACGGCACTCGGGGTCGATGCCACGAAGACGTTGCAGGGTGTCATCGACAAGCAGCTCGCGTTGTTCGCGGCGGAGGCGGATTCCACGATTCCCACCGTCGGCGACTTCAAGCCATTGGCCGATTCGCTCTGGCAGAGCTTTCTCGAGCCGACGGCGCTCGACTCCACGAATACGCTGTGGCTCATGCTTGATCCGCAGGCGGTGCAGGTGACCCCCTTCCGCGGCAACGGGCCGAGCATCATCACCACGATGGTACTGTATGCGCGACCACGCGTGATCGCCGGCGCAAAGCCAGTCGTGCGGCGGAAGCCGCTGCCCGTACTCGCCCTTGGTTCGGCGCCGATGGAGTACACGGTTCCGGTGAGTGTGGAACTGCCATTCGCGGAACTCGAACGTCGCGCCGCGCTACTCCTGTCGCAGGAAACGTCGAGCGGCAGTGTGCGCGTAGACAGCGTCCATGTGCGCGGCATGCGCGACAGCGTGCGCATCGATCTCACAGTCTCGGGATCGTTGCGCGGACGCCTGTCGCTTACGTCACGGGTGCGATGGGATGCCATCGCTCGTGAAATCCGCCTGGACGACCTCGATTGGTCGCTGGAGAGCCGTGGGAAGCTCTCACGGGTAAAAGCCACTCTCGGCGCGCCGCTCGTGGGACGTGCCGTGCGGCGCGCCACCAATGGCGGACGCGTGGCGCTCGGCGCGCAGCTGGATTCGGTGCGTGCGGAGTTGATGCGCAAGCTGAACGGGCCGATGGCGCCCGGCGTGGTGATGGGTAGCAGTGTGCGCGACTTGCAGATAATCGATGTCACCGCGACGGCAACGGCCTTCGTGGTCACGGCGCGACTCACCGGACAATCAGGAGTGTGGTTTCAATGACGGTACACGTCAACAAGTACCTGTGCGCGGCCGCGATGGCGATCGTAGGCAGCGTGCCGTCGATGCAGGCCCAGAGCGCCCCCGCGAGCGACGCCACCACCGCGCGGATCATGCAGCGGCTCGGTGCGTTGGCGGCGGACAGCATGGAAGGCCGTCGCGCCGGCACCGCGGGTTCGGTGCGCGCCCGCGCGTACCTCGTGCAGGAGCTCACCGCGATGGCGGCCAAGCCGTTCGGCGGGAGCTTCACCATGCCGGTCGCACTGCGCGCACGAGCCGGCGCCCACACGACCGGGGCAAACATCGTAGCGCGCATCCCCGGCAAGAACTCCACTGGTCCCGTGCTGGTGCTCAGTGCGCACTACGATCACCTGGGTGTGCGCAACGGTGTGGTCTTCAATGGGGCCGACGACGACGCGAGTGGCTGCGTGGCGCTGCTCACGATTGCCGAACGGTTGCTGCGAGAGCCACCGGAACACGATGTGATTCTCGCGTTCTTCGACGCCGAGGAATCGGGGATGGTGGGATCGAAGGCGTTCGTGAATGCCCCACCGCTACCCATCGATCGTATCGCGCTCAACGTGAACCTCGACATGATTGCGCGACAGGACGGCAAGGCGCTCTGGGTCTCAGGCACGTCGCACACGCCGTCGCTCAAACCCATCGCCGAGCAGGCCGCGAGCAAGGCGACGGTTACCATCCGGTTCGGGCACGACACGAAGAACCTCAAGCCGGGCGACGATTGGACTGGGTCGTCAGATCACTCGGCATTTCATTCCAAGGGGATCCCGTTTTTGTATCTGGGGGTTGAGGATCACGACGACTACCACCAGTCGGGTGACGACGCCGAGAAGGTGGACCCGACGTTTTATCGCGGGACGGTGGAGTATGCGTATGCGCTGGTGCGGGCGGCGGACGCGAAGCTGAACACCGTGACGCGAACCGCGAGATAAGGAAGAAGGGCCGCTTCGGAGTGATCCGTTGCGGCCCTTCTGACTCCTTGCCGGTTCGAAACGATCCCGAACCGGTAAAACCCGTTACCGGGCGTCGATCAGGAGATCGGTTGCCCAGGACGAACCGGCAAAGGAACTATGACTAGACAAATGATCACCTCCTCGAAATAGGGTGGGACTTCGGGCAGACGGCCACCGAGATCCTACGGGTGCGTTCCAAGCCGCTTGGAGACCGGGAACGCGCGGTTGTTTTGCGCGGTCGCTCCACCGCACAGCGACCATGCTAGGGCTCAGACTGCTCCGTGGCAAGCGGCCAATGCGCCTTCTATCACAGATCAGTACTTTTCGCGGACAGAGTCCCGCTCTGGATTCCCCAAGTTTCCCACCTCGAGCACCACTATGCTCAGACTGACTTCTTGCAGCCACTTGTCCCGCCGTGCGGCGACGTGGGCTGCCGTTCTACTCGCTGCCCCGACGGCAATCGTGGCGCAGCTGGCGCCGGCCGCGCAGGCCGCGAGCAAGCTTCCCAAGGGCCCGCGCGCGATGATGCTGGCCGACTGGTATCGCGTCGTGAATGTGAGCAGTCCGGCGGTCTCGCCCGACGGCAAGCGGGTCGCCATGACTGTCACTAAGGCCGTCGAAGCCGAGAACAAGCGGCACAACGAGATCTGGGTGGTGAACACCGCCGGCGGAGAGCCGCAGCGGTGGACATCGCCGAGCACCGAAAGCAGCAACCCGCGCTGGTCGCCCGACGGCAAGTACCTGTTCTTCACCTCGCAACGCGCCGGCGGGCAGGGCAGCACGTGGGCGATTCGACTCGATCAGCCGAGTGGCGAAGCGATCCAAATTGGTACCTATCCGAACGGTTCGATGCCGTTGAGCGGTGCCTTCGCGGTGTTCACGGAACCCGCCCGCCGCGACACCACCGCGCGGAACTCCGCGAATCCGTTCGCCCGCATGCAGCCGATGGCCAAGCCGACGTTCGATGCGATCACGCGTCCGGCCGAGCCGTCGCGCTTCGATGGCCGTCATGTGACCGACATGTCGTACAAGGTGAACGGTGTGGGCTTTGTCCCGGGTCGTGCCGAGGCGCGCAGCTGGCGTCCGGCGCAGCTCTGGCGGCAGACGGTGGGCGACACGGCCAAGCAGCAGCTGACGACCACGCTGTACTCGCACCGTTCGCCCGAAGTATCCCCCGACGGCAAGTGGATCGCCTTCATCGCCGACGCGCGACTGCGTCCGGATTCGGTGATGGACCTCGAGCGTGACTCGCTCGCCAAGCTGCCGTACAACAAGGCACGCGACGAGGCCGATCGCAACGACACGGATCTCTACGTCATGGCGAGCACCGGCGGCACGCCGCGCAAGGTGAGCGAGTGGATGGGCGCCGAGTCGGACATCACGTGGTCGCCTGACAGCAAGCAGCTGGCGTTTGTGGGTCGTCCGTCGCGTATCAAGTCGGCCCGCATCTATGTCGTGGACGTCGCGGGTGGGACGCCTCGCAATCTGCTGGGCGACTGGCAGTTCGAGCCGGGCTCGTTGTTCTGGCTCACGACGGGACAACTACAGTTCACGGCCGACATCGGCGGACGGTCTGCCGTGCTGCGCGCCGATCTCACTGGCAAGTCGGCACCGAAGGAACTGGTCGGTGGTCGTCGTCAGCTGCGCGGTGCGAGCTACGACGCCGCGGGCAAGGTGATGGCGTACACGTCGACCTCCATGACCAAGCCCACCGAGCTGTTTGTCGCGACGGCCGATGGCGTCGGTGAACGTCAGCTCACGCGCTTCAATGATGACGTGAACAAGGATGTCGTGTGGAGCGATGCCGAGCGCTTTACCTACAAGAGCGTCGGTAACATGGAGATCGAAGGCTGGCTCATGAAACCGTACGGCTACGAGGCCGGCAAGAAGTATCCCGTAGTGCTCTACATCCATGGCGGCCCGCACTCCGCGTACGGCGAAGGCTGGTTCGATGAATTCCAGAATCTCGCGGCGCAGGGCATCGCGGTGCTGTTCACAAACCCGCGTGGATCGAGTGGCTACGGCGCGGACTTCACGTACAGCACGCGCGGCCGCTGGGGTATGGAGGACTACGAGGACCTGATGAAAGCGGTCGACATCGTCGCGAAGCGCCCGGATATCGACAGCACGCGCATGGGTGCATCGGGCGGCTCGTACGGCGGCTTCATGACGACATGGATTGCGACGAAGACCAATCGCTTCAAGACAATTCAGACGGATCGCACAATCACCGATTGGACGTACTGGTACGGCTCATCCGATGCGCAGGGGCTCACGGAGTTCGAGTTCTACGGCAAGCCGTGGGATAACCAGAAGCTGTACGACACGCTGTCGCCAATTCGCTACGTGCAGAAGGTGAAGACGCCGATGCTCATGGTCCAGAGCGAAGAGGACCATCGCACCCCAATGGGCAGCGCAGAGATCTGGTTCATGTCACTCAAGAAGCAGGGTGTGCCGGTAGAGATGATTCGCTATCCGCGCTCCAACCACGACCTCTCGCGCACGGGTGAGCCGTGGCTGTTGGTAGATCGCCTCGGGCGTTTGCGCCAGTGGTTTGGCTATTGGTTGCAGGGCGAGAAGCCGAAGGACCCGGCGACGAGGGCGGCGGCGGGGACGCCGTAGGCTGGTCGAATCGTCGAAACGTCGAAACGTCGAATCGTCGAAGTGCTGGGAACGACCGCTGGCACGATTCGTTCAGAGTCAGCTGCCTTCGCAACTTAGCGCTATCACACAAACTACGATTCGACGTTTCGACGATTCGACGCAATCCCCTCCCATGACCGTCCTCATCACCGGCGCGACCGGATACATCGGAGGGCGCCTCACGCCTCGGCTTGTTGAGCTCGGGTTGCCGGTGCGTGTGTTCGTGCGCGATGCGAAGCGCATCCGTGGGCGCTGGTGGGAAGATCGGGTTGAAGTCGTCACTGGCGACCTCATGGACCCCGTCACAGTCGCGCGCGCGCTCGAGGGCGCGGACACGGCGTACTACCTCGACCACTCCATGACGAACTCCGCGGACTGTGCCGCACGCGACCGGATCGCGGCGCGCAATGTCGTCAACGCCGGACGCGAGCTGCGC